>JAUWQU010000034.1 GCA_030610965.1 Phycisphaerae bacterium | reverse complement strand
CACCCCTCAAGCCGGCGGGCGGCTCTGCCGGGGGGCGGGTGGGGGGTGTGGGGTGTAGTTGGGTCATTTCTGTTGCCCCTTGAAGCTTCCGATGAAGGTTGCATCACCATTTTGAGCCCTTGCCGCGGCGCTTTCGGCCGGGCTGACGCTTGCGTCCTGGAATCCCGTCCCTGTGTTCGCATTATACCCACGTTCTCGGCATTGTCAAGTGCCGAAAGGGCAAGGGTTTGGGCAGTATTTTAGGGCTCCCATGTCGGCTCGGGCTCTTCGATTTCTTCGCGGCGGGCAAATTCCAGGAAGTCGGGATCGACTTCGTGGGTCAGCCGCGAGTCGGGGCTATGCCCAGTTTCGCGGCGATCTCCGTCTGCTGGTAGCCCTCCAGCTTCATCTCGGCGAGGGCCAGTGATAATGGTCGAGTCCGTAGAGGCCGATCTACTCGTCAACAACCCACACAGTTCCCAACACGCCGATCGTCACGGTCTTGCCCTCGTGGGTGAGCGTCGAACCAAGGAGGTAGCTGTGGTACTCGATCCCCGCCAGTTCCAGGGCATCCACGCCCTCGGCCGTCACAGCCCCAACCGAAGCCCAGAAGCCTTCCTTCTGGGCTTTCTGCTGCATGTGCGCGTAGGCCTTGGTCTTATGGGCCTCCCGCGAGGGATTCGTGAAGAACAGCAGTCCCGCGATCAATGCAGCCAGGATCCAATAGACAACGGTGCTCTTCGATTCAGCCATGGAAGTCTAATCCTTCGTTATCTTGTCGCGGTCATCGGTCTTTAGCCTTAGGCTCCGCCAGTCTATCCTCGGCCTCGGCGATATTCTCGTCGCCCGGCCGGACACTCTTCTGAAGAACGATCAGTTTCCGCAGGGTTGTGCTGTCACCCTGCAAAAGCAGTTCATCAGCCAACGTCACGAACACTTCTTCGACATCCCCCAAGCCCTTGTAGCAGGTGGCCAAGGTAGGGGTTTGCCCTGCTGGGATTACTTGGATAAGTCCCAGGAAAGCGTCGAGTTGCTGCGGGTTGTCGGCCAGAGCGTTCTTATAGGCGGTGATCGCCTCGGTGTCTCGTCCTTCTCCGCGAAGGGCATCCCCGACGATCACGTAGTACTCCGCGTCCTTGCCCAAGCGTTCGGCGTAGCGATCCGCATCCTCGATTGCAGCGGGATACTGCTTGAGTTCATTGTGGCACGTCCCTCTCACCAAATAGGCTGCGGGCACATCGGGGCTCACGGCAAGTGTCCTGTCGGCCATGGTAATGGCATCGGCGTAGCGCCCGAGTTCGTACATTGCTGCCGCCATTAAGTGCAGACGAGACGCCTTGACAGGCACCGGCAGTTTCGTGTCATCCAGTTCCGCGAGGGCCTGCAGGATCGCGCCGGTATCCTCATCCCCTGCAAAGAGCTTCATGGAAGCCAAGCCCAGCTCAGACACGACATTGGGACATGTTCTTCTGGCTTCCGACCAAGCAGCTTGTCGAACCGGGAGCGTGAGCTCCTCAAAGTCGTAGTAACACCATTTGTCGCCCTCCCGGCGCAGCCACCATCGCATCTTTATCACATGATCTTCCGTGCGCGAGCGAACGTAGACGATTGCGTCCGTGCCGGGCTGTATGAACTTAACCTTCCGTATCCTGCACTCGTCTCGGCCCAGCATGGCGATCAACAAGGGGCCAGATGCCTTCAAGAAGCACACCATCTCCTCAGCCGAAGGCGGAGCTGACCACGAATTCGGATCGCTGGTAACGCCCCCCATTCTTCTGGTGGAGTCAAAGAGGTTGGCAATCTTAACGAGGTCGCCTTTCGCCGCGGCCAACCGGAATTCATCGAAGAAGTTCTGGATGCCGGCAGCGTACTCACCCCCCAGATCAGTCGCCCCAACTTCTCCCGTCCACTTGACTTCTTTAATGCCTTCCGAGAAGTCTTTCGGCCTGCGCACTAATGCAGTGGGCTCCTTGAAGCTCATGTCGTCGACTGGTGTCGTGATCGGAGTTGTTCCGTCCGCCTCGGCCTGTTCGATGCGACCCTGAGTTCGACCGGCCATGAAGCCCGCCCGAAGACCCCGGTCTTCTCCCAATCGGTAACTTTGGATCCCTTGCATCATCGCGCCGTCATGCGTGCCTGAAGCAAATCCGGCACAGTAAATCTTGTGCGCGATGTGGCCAGCGACGAGGGGGACCAGAAGGCTCAAGATGACAATTCCGACGTTCCGTACTGTACTCGACATTGTGCGGTTCCTTTCCGTATAGGGGTTAAAAGAATCACAAGTGGTCGCGTCGATCTCCAAGGTGTTCACCCCGATGACCACCATACCCATATCTGACCGACTGTCTTTTGTTCACGCTGTAACCAATATCGGTTAGCCATGTCGTCCCCTTTCCTGGAGGCCAGAGTAGTGCTTAATAGCCATACCGCCTCATGCCTTGCGGATGCTCGTCGGATGCCACATCAAGAAGAAGAAGAAAAACGGGAGCAACGTCCAAACGAGGGCAACCTGGTGCTTGACTTCGAATACGGACTGGCAGACTACCGCCCCTAACATCCCGCCGACGAACGCAACGAACCAGATCAGGAGTCTGATGAGCAGAGGCAACTTGTTTTGGGGTCGTTCCTGAGCGGCCGCAGGCTTGGATTGCGTGTTGGGGCCGGATTCGGACGGGACCGTAGGCTGAACAGGGGCGGAACTCTGGTCCGCACCCAACAACAGCCCTGAAATCCTACCGGCGGGCTTGAAATGAACCTGGTCGTCCGACATCATATCATCTTCGGCCAGCATCCCAGCCGAGGCCATCTGCCGAATCTGGTCGGCGGAGAATGGTCCGGTTATACGTTCCTTTCGGCGAATCCAGTATTGTGCAGACATGGCATCACCCTTTCATGCTTGGTATAGGTTCCCGGCAGTCAGCCACCAGTGACAAGCCTAACGAGCCGAGCCCGGTCTCCTGGCCGTAGAACTGCCCGCGCATTGCAACTGCCTCAACTGGACCGGCCCAGCGTCGCGCCAGCGCTTACCCCTTTCTGATTCGCATGCCCCCGGGGCGACAAGAACGACGTCCCAATGAAAAGGACACCGCCGCTGTGTCCGATCGGGAGCCGCCAGGCCCCAGCGAGGAACATGCGCACGGTGCCCAGAGTGGGCACCGACCACGCATGCGTCTCCTCTGGTACAAAATCTGGCGGATTTCGATCGGGACGCCGCAGGTTGATGCTAGTTCAAGTTGTCTGTTCACTTTCAATGATATGACTGCCGGGCCATTCTGACAAGGGCAAATCCCCGTGAGCCGTTCTCTGATGGCTAAGAGAAGGGAAATTGAACTGAGCACCCCGTCTGCGGCCTCGTGGACCAAGCCACGGCAAAGCAGCTCGGCCACCTGGATCCCTCTCGAAAAACAAAGGCCCGCCGGGGCGCTGGCGGCCGCCGGCCCCAGCCGGTGCTGGAACCGGCCCGTCCACGAGGACCACCCCGGCGGGCTGATAACTGGGCCTGCTACTCGAAGCGAATGCTCAGGCCGGTCGGCGAGTTCAGTGCAGCGATCGAGGCGTTCAGTTGGCGAACCATCTCCTCTCGTGTCGGCATCATGTCCTGCCGACCAGCGAAGTCCAGGGCGAGTTGTCGCAGTGACCGCTCCAGTTGTTGGCGCTGGCCGTTATGCAAAAGGTCCTGGATTTTGGCCACGGCCGTGCTCTTTGACAAGAAGCCCTCGCTGCTAGGTTCAACCGAGAAGTCCAGTATCTCCGGCTCCGGCAGCCGGACGATGATGGCGTCCCCGCCGCGACGGATGTCCCCGGCCTGGATCTTCTTGAGGTCCACGCCGTAGTGCATCCGCACGGTCGCCCACAGGACACCGCGCCACCCGCCGAGCCAGTCACCTTCTTCATGTTCCACGACTATCTGTGTGACCAGCTTCGCCTTGAGGGCTTGACGGCGAGGATGTGGGCCGGTGTTGCCCAACAAGAGTGGTCCATCCCAAGGAAGCTTGGATTAGAAGTTGACATCGGACGCTCTTTGGCGACAATGAGTTAGTGACATTTCCATCGTGCAGCGCGGGTTCTGTGCATCGCCCCGGAGCTTGAGAATGGCAGGCAGTCTGGACAAACCAGGACGTGCTGCTGCGTGTCCTCTTGGGAGGATGCCGAGCCTCTCTCTCGCCCATCTTGAGGTCCTGAAGTCCCGCTGGATTAGGACTATTGATGCCTTCGTGGCTGCTGCAGCGATTGAGGATGGCCGAGAGGGCTTGTGCAAGGCCCTTGGCGTGGAACCAAAAGCGCTCGATAACCTGTTGCAGGAAGCACGCGATGTGCTGGGTGAAGAGCGATACCTGGAGTTGACCACACCACGACCCGGCGGTCCAACAGGCGCTCTCTGGGAGGAGAAGGACCATCGCCAAACCGCCGACGGATCGGCGACGGAGGATCGCGAGCAATGAAATGCTGGGGCCAGACACCTCTGATGCAAGCCGCGATTTCAGACGACCAACTCCGGCTTCTGCGCTCGCTATGGATCGAGAGCATCGAGGAAGCCCTCGCCGTAAGCGCCGCAGTAGGCGATTCTCAGGAGGCCCTTGAGAACGTCGGCCTGAAGGCGCTCGCCGCTTCGCCGCTGGCCCTTCAGGCAGTAACTCCTGAACGACTGTCCCAGGTCCGCAGCGCGCGCCAAGGAGGTGGACTGGGCTGCCTGGTGGACGAGCAGGCATTGGAGGATTTTCGTCGTATGGGCCGGCTTCGTCCCATGCGAGCTACGCCATCAGGTGCCTTCGAGGCCAAGCGGCCAAGCGCCGTGCGCCTGATCGACAAGATGCCGCCGGTTCGCAACCAGGGCGAGCGAGGAACGTGTGTCGCCTTCGGCTCCGTTGCGCTTCGCGAGTTCCTACTGGGCAGCCGGGACGATCTCTCCGAGCAGTTCCTCTACTGGGCCTGCAAGGATCTTGACAGCCAACCTGGCCCAGGCACGTACATCCACACGGCCATGACGGCCTTCGCTCAGTACGGCGTGTGCGAGGAAGGCATCTGGCCGTACAACCCTCGTCAAACGGCCAACGAGGGACAAGGTCCACCTCCGGCCGGGTCAAAGGAAGACGCCTGCCAGTTCCGCCTTGATTCGACTAGGACCGTCGAACCCAACCTGGTCATGCACTACAAGCAGGTGCTGGCCGGGGATCATGGTCAGGGCGGCATGCCCGTCACTTTCGGCACACTTGTATTCAACAGCTGGTACATGTCGGCCGAGACCCACCGCACAGGCAAGATCACGCTGCCTTTACCAGGTGAAACCCCTGCGGGTGGCCACGCCTGGTGCGTCGTCGGTTACGTCGATGACGAGGATGTGCCTGGCGGTGGTTACTTCATTGTCCGGAACAGTTGGGGCCCTGGTTGGGCGACTGATAGCCCCGAGGCAGCCGGCCACGCGCTGATGCCCTATGAGTATGTCGAGAGCTACGCCTTCGAAGCTTTCACTGGGCCAACCACCATGGCGGTTCCTGTCGCCGCGCAGGTCGAGCGCGAATGGCGGGAATATGTCCGGTGTCTGGAGCGGCATGAACGGGACATCGACGGCAAGCTTCTGAAGCCCGGGACGAGAGTTCTCTGCCATCCCTGGGAGCCCGCGGCCGTGCGCGAGGACAAGCCCGCCAATCGCCAAGAGTTCTTGCGCCTCGACAAGACCTGGACAATGAAGGCCCGTCAACGGGTATGGTTCCCCACGCTGTCGTCCATGGCCGGCGACTTGGCCGACCAGGCTGGGCAATACCGTTCGGCAAAGACGATGTTCCTGGCTGCCATCGACGAGAACATCGCCGGAGCAAGGCGGCAGCCACTCCCCCGAGTGAAGTCGCTGCCCTTCTGGTTCGCCGTCCTTGCATGGGAACCGAGGATCAAGGAAGTTGCTGAGGTCGCTGATCTGACGGAACAGCTTGCCGAAAGCATGGCCGGCAGGAGCGGCGTACCGCCAGAAGTTGCTTGGCCGGACGAATGGAGGGACTGGTTGGCGAGCATGAACGGTCTGAAGGTCTACGCGATCAGCGGCATGACCGCGACCGTCCACGTGATCGCCGCCGTCCCTGCTTGCGCCAGATTCCAGGCCCCGGGCCAGCCGGCCCTGTCGGCTCCAGGGCAAGAAACCATTGACCTGATCCACAGCGTGTACCAGAAATGGGTCCGCGAAAATGGTCAACAGGCAGCCTTTGCCTTCTTCACGGTCGCCTCCGCGTCGCCGTGGCCCGAGCAGGTCATCGGCCATGCCGCCGGGGACCACTGGCTTGTCGTATCAGGCCTCAAGTCCGATGGCGAGTGGCAGACGAGCACTCCACCCCGTTTTGTTGACCGGCTCTCGCTCCGCAACTTCATGGATCGTCTGCGTCCGGAAACCCGGCAGCAGCGCATCTCCAAGATCAAACGGTTCGTGGATGAACTTCTGGACTCCGGGTACGATGGGAACATACACCTGGAGAAGATCGCCAGGGAGACCGGCTACCGGCGGACAGCCGTTCGGGATGCCCTGCTGTCGCTCCAGGATTCCGGGCATTATCGAGTCTATCGGACGCCCGAAGGCGTGATTGCCGTCGGGCGCAAAGCGACCAGGAGGGGCACGACCGTCACGGCAGCCACATTCCGCCGCGGTTGGCTGGCCCGAATTGCATGCCTTGGGCCGGCGGTTAGCGTTGGCGTCTGGTTCGCCAAGGACCTTATACTGGGCCGTTCCTTCGAGGTTTGGGGTTTTGCGGCCATGATCCCGCTGGCTTACGGCGGGGAGTGGTTGAATACGCGCTTCCGAAATTGGCGCGAAGATAAGGAGTGACGCATGGGAAGCTTCGGTGAAGCAGTATCGGCCATCCTGTCCAAGTTGGCACAACTCCTGGGGCTCAAACCGTCCGACAAGCGCCGGACCGAGTTGATGGAGCAGAAACTCGCTACAGCCAAGGCGAGCAACGTGGACCGGCTGGAAGCCCTCAAGGACAAAATCAGGCAATTCGAGGCCCAGGCACTTCGTAAGAATAAGGAACATGAAGCGGCCAAGGGTGACAGCAAGCGGATCATCGGCGGCGAGATCGAGCGAGTGTTCCGGGACCTGGATCGGTTGCACGGCCAGGAGAACGTTATCGCCAGCAACATCGAACGCATCTCCGTCGCCCAGGCCAAGCTTGAGGAATACAAGGCCGCACAGGCCAAGGGCCTCGAGGAAGGCGAACTCGACGACATCGCCCTGGAACTCCAGGAGGCCTTCGAGGGGCTCACGGTCGCCGACCGTGCTTCCCGCGATCTGCGGCGCGTCGAATACCAGGCACCCGAGGTCAGTTCGGTGAACACTGAGAAACGAATGGCGGAAGTCACCGGCGAGCAGGAAACCACAGCCGGTCTGTCCGCCGAAACGGAGAAGCGACTTAAGCAGCTTGAGATTGAGGACGCATAACGAGGCAGCCATGAAGAAATACGCACTACTGGTTGGCGTGGAGGACTACCGGGACAAGATGATCGCCCGGCTGAACTTCGCGTGCGCCGACGCCACCGCCCTGGCCGAGCGACTGAGCGGCCGGTGCGGCTTCGACCACGTGCGCCTCCTGGCCGGACAGGCCGGCGATGACGTTCCCGACCAGCTCAACGTCCTGACTGCCCTGCGAGACATAGCCAGCGAACTTCGTCCAGAGGACCTGTTCCTGTTCTTCTTCGCCGGCCACGGTATCGAGATCGACGGGCAGGGCTACCTTCTGACATGCGACAGTTCATGGTCGTTCCCGGAGCAAGGCAGCCTTTCGCTGGGAACGCTCCAGAAGACGTTCGGCCGGCTGGCGGCGTCCCGGCGGGCGATGATCGTCGACGCCTGTCGCAACAGCCCCGACGCGGCCAAGGGCGATGCGGGCAACCGAATGGGCGAGGGCTTGTGCCGGGACATCGCGGCGGCGGCTCGGGCTAACACGGGCACGGGGATGACCACGGCGTTACTGTCATCTTGTCGCAGCGGCCAGCGGGCCAGGGAGTGGCCGGCCCGGGGGCACGGCGTGTTCAGCCAGTTTCTCATCGAGGGTATCGACGGGGCGGCGTGGAAGGCCGACGAACTTGAGTTGGAAGGCCTGGCCTCCTATGCGGCCAAGGGGGTTCGGCGATGGTGTGCATCGACCCCGGGCGTTGCCGAGCCGCAGGATCCTTGGTACGAGAAGTTCGGCGACCCGGGCGCTATCCTCCTGGCCGTGGGTTCACCGGGCAGCGCTTCCCCTGCCACGCGCTCTAAGCCCGCGTCGCCCCCCGCTAAGTTCAAACCGACTCCGTCCGAACCGTCCGTCCTCTGGTGGGTTATCATCGACGGCCAGGAGCAAGGCCCGCTGGACGAGGCCGCCATCCGAGACGCAATCAAGCAGGGAAAGATCACGCGAAAGACCGAATGCTGGCGGGACGGCATGGACAACTGGCAGCCTATTGGCCAGACGACCGAGTGGGCAGGCGCCTTCCCCCCGCTGCCCAAGACACCTGCGGCCAGGCCGCCAAGACGTGGGCCATCAATCCACCTCCCGGACTTCCTGGAACCGGTTCCAACCGCCAAATACGCGCGGCTTGGCCGATTGAACCCCGGCAGCGAGGCCGCCCAAAAGCGTCAGATGGAATGTGTTGCCAAGGGCTACCCGCTGGAAGTGGCTATTAAGAGGACGGGCATCGTCTTCCGGTTGATTCCTCCAGGCGAATTCCTGATGGGTTCGACAGGCAACGACTCCGAGGCGGTTGACGACGAGAAGCCGCAGCACAAGGTGACCATGGCCTATCCGATATACGTCGGGAAGTTCCCCGTGACCCAAAAGCAGTGGCAGGACGTCATGGGAAGAAACGCCGATCGTTTCCAGACGGGCATGGGCTTGGAGAAAGGCAGCAAATTCCAGGAGGAGAAGCGTCTTGAGGCGGGCACGCAGGAACGCCCGGTCGAATTCGTGTCGTGGGATGACTGCCGGCGACTCCTGAATCGTGTGCATGACCAATTAGACTTGGGATTCGGCAAGGCGATCCGGCTGCCTGCAGAAGCCGAGTGGGAGTATGCCTGTCGGGCGGGGACCACTGATAGCCGCTACGGCAACTTGGAAGCCATTGGTTGGTTCGACGGCAACAGCGGCGGCATGGCATGCCCTGTCGGTCAGAAACGCCCCAACGCCTGGGGCCTATGTGACATGATCGGCAACGCGTGGGAATGGTGCGAGGATACCTACCACGACGGCTACAAGAATGCGCCGACGAATGGCAGTGCATGGGAAGGCGGCGATACGGCCCGTGTCATGCGCGGTGGCGGGTTCTACAATCCCGGGTTCTGCCGGTCGGCCAGCCGCTACTGGAGCTCGCCCGACTTCCAGACCAACGATGTCGGGTTTTGAGTCGTGGTGGACCTACCTGCAACCCAGGCAGGCTTGGCGTGATCTTTTGAACTTTTTGCTTTTACGCTTTGCGGGGCGTCCACGGGCGAAGGCCCTATGGTCGTGTGCGAAGCGCTTGCGCAATGTAGAAGGACGGACGCGATGAAACGATACGCGCTGGTTGTGGGCATCAACGACTACGCGGATGCGGAGAACATCCAGTCTCTGCGTTTCGCGGTCGAGGATGCCCGCCAAGTGGACCGGTTCTTCCACGCCTGCGGATTTGAGGTGCGGGCTTTGATGGACTCCGAGGCCTCCTGCGCCGCCATCGAACGAAGCTTAAAGGAGCTTTCCGGGCGGCTTCAGCCGGATGATGTGTTCCTGTTCTATTTTTCCGGCCATGGCTACCAATGGGGCATGCCTGGCGAGGAGCGGCAGTACCTTCTGCCGCGGGATGCTGACTTGTGGGCCATGAAGCACGGCGGCGCCGGCAGAGCGGTCCCCATGCGGCTGGTGCAAGAATGCACAGGTGACTGCGGGGCGCGGCGAGTGATAATCCTGGACGCCTGCCGGTCCGGCATCAACCCCGGCGAGAAGGGCGAGGTGGCTACTGAGGAACGTCTAGCCGCCAAAGACATCCGTGCGGGCGCGGCCACATCGAGGGCTTCCTCTCCGCTCATCGTGGTCTGCTCCTGCCGCCCGCGGCAGCTCTCCTACGAACATGGCAGCCTGCACGGCGGTTTGTTCACAGCGGCGATGCTTTCGGTGTTCACACGCCTTCGGGCTGAGGGAATGCCCATCGCTTTCACCACCGAGGCCAACAGCGCCATCTCCCAGCGTATGCACCATCTGGCGGCAAAGAACAAGCTCGACGCGGGCAAGACCGGCGACTTCTGGGTCGAAGGCGACGCTACGGGAGTGGAACTGGTGCCCGCCGCGGTTGCGAAGCGATCTGCACCTCCTCCGGCAGCTCCAGTTGCGGCCGATCCGGAGAAGGCCGTGTTGAAGGAATGGGCGGTCGATGAACTTCAGGTCGAAGTCGAACGGGTGGAGGTAGCCCAGCCAAAGGTGTCGTCGAACCTGCCGCCAGTCCCGGACTCAATCCGGGAGCTGCGCGGCGAGTTGGCCGGGCTGGAGCAGGCGATAGGGCAGCTTAGAGATGGAACGCACCCGAGTGTGAAGAACGCCAAGACCGCCATTCGCGAGGCGGAGGTCCAACTCCAGGTTTTCCAGGATGACTTAGAGGCGCATGTCCCAGAGCTCTTGTCCGATGGCTGGGCCTCGTTGGAGAAGATGGTAGCGGAGAATACAGGCGCCAGACCTTCGAAGTTCTGCGAACTTGCGCCCAAGGTCAATCCCAAGCAACTCCTGCCGTTCGTTGCCCGGCTGCGAAATGTCCGAAAAGCCCGGATTGCCCTTGAGGCGATCCGCGGGGACCTCCTCAAGGTAACTGACGCGAAGATTGCCGAACTTGAGGGGCTGGTCAAGAGCAAGCGGGAGGCGCTTGCCGCAGAGCTGGAGCGGGATCTGCAGTCGGTAGTGATGGCATTCTTCCCCGGCCCCAAAGAAGCTGACTTGATGGAAGCCTGGCCGAGCCTGGAGCCGCAGCTCGTCGTTCGGCAATACCCATGGGACTCCCTGGTCTTGTTGAAGAAAGTTGAGGTATTCCTCTACGATGACTGGAAGGAAGACATCCCCTCGCTGATAAATTGGATGCACTCGTCGGCCAGGGCGTCGTTCCCGATGATTGCGGAGCAGGCCAGGGCGGTCCAGTGTGCGGCGGCCGATGCATTAGGAATGCCTATGATGTCCGACATAGAATGTGGCAAAGGCCTCCGGCTGGCCGTGATTTTGATCCCGGCCGGGGTTTTCCTGATGGGCTCACCTAAGGACGAGTCTAGACGGCTTATCAACGAGGGACCTCAGCATGAGGTGACGATCAGCAAGCCGTTTTACCTGGGCGTGGCTCCCATCACACAATCGCAGTACAAGGATGTCACCGGAGAAAAGCCGAGCCAGTTCAATGGCGATTCCCATCCGGTGGAGCAAGTTTCATGGGAAGACGCCGAGCAGTTCTGCGTGAAGCTGACTGAGATGATGGGCGGAATCGTGCGGCTTCCAAGCGAGGCGGAATGGGAATACGCGTGCCGTGCTGGCAGCCCGACGCGTTTCTCGTTTGGCAATGATGACGGTGAGCTCGCTTTACATGCGTGGTATGACGGCAACAGTGGCGGCAAGACACACCCGGTCTGCCGAAAGAAACCCAACCCCTGGGGCCTCTACGACATACACGGTAATGTGTGGGAGTGGTGCGCGGACTGGGACGGGAATTACGCGAACGCGAAGATCGTTGACCCGAAAGGGGCTTCTTCCGGCGAGGCCCGTGTTGTG
>JAUWQU010000534.1 GCA_030610965.1 Phycisphaerae bacterium | reverse complement strand
GGGGGGTCGGCAGCGCGGTTTGGGGCGTCGAAAGGCCTGGTTCGGGGGGCTCAGAGGGGTTTTTAGCGGGTGCTTGGCAGGTGGTTGGCCAGGCAGTCGTGGCGTTTGGTGTGGGCCAGATCGTGCAGCAGCACCACCCAGCGGCGGGCGTTCTTCCGAAATGCGACAGGCCTCCTTGATCGGCCGGACGGCTACAACATCTCCATTCCGCAAAAGGACGCCCCGCTGCTCACCAGCCATGAGGGCATCGATATTCAGTGCCACTTGCCGCTCGCTGCCGCCGCGCGCTTCCCGGCCGCATACTCATCCAGCGCCTTGGCCCGCCCGCCTCTCTCAACTGTTCTTGCCGGTCTTCTCGGCGGGGAGGTCCTTGTACTTGCCGATGAGGTTGATGAGTTTCATGCGGTCGGGGTGGTCGCTTTGGAGGTCGAGGACGAGTCGCCACTGCCGCACGGCGAGGGCGTACTTGCGGGCGTGCTCGTAGGCGTAGCCGAGCTTCAGGTGCAGGCCGACAGTCTGCGGGCTCACCGCCACGGCGCGGGTGAGGTAGTGGGTGTACTTGTCGGCCTGACCCAGTTGGTTATACTGCTCGGCGACCTTGAGATAGGCCTCCACGAGCGTCGGCTGGTACGCCGCCTTGTCCAGGGCGATCGCCTCGCCCAGCAGCGAAAGGTACTCGTCGTACTTGTCGACCCCGAAGGCGGCCTGGGAGTAGTAGAAGTAGAACAGGGCCTTGTCCTCTTTGGGGACGGTGTCTTTGATCTTGCCGAACATGGCGTAGGCCTGCTTGTACCGCCTGGCGTTCAGGTAGATGTTGGCTTTGAGGAATTGAATGTCCGGGCGGTCGGCAATGCCGTCGGTGGTGGCCTTGGCGATCTGGTAGATGGCGGAGTCGCTGGGTGCGGCGCGGAAGGTGTCTTTCTTGCCGGGCACCGGCTCGATGAGGTACCAGCTCTCGCTGATGGTGCCGTCTTTGCCGGCCTTGACGGTGACCACCTGGACTCGCCCGAAGTAGTTCCGCAGGTTGAAGTATGCCGAGCCGAGCTTGTACCGCAGCACGGGGCTTTCGATGCCGAGGTTGAGGGCCTTGCTGTACGCCTCGGCGGCCAGGGCGTAGAAATGCCCAGCCAGGTAGATATTGCCAAGCTGGTAGTGATCAGCGGCGCTTTGGGGGTTCAGTTGGACGGCCTTTTCGAAGTACTTGCGGGCCGCGGGATAGTTATCGAGGTGGTAGGTGGCCTCGGCGAGCATGTGATAGGTGGTGTAGTCGTGGCGGTACTTCAACAGGGGTGTGAGCACGGCGATGGCCTCGGCCCAGTTCTTCTGGGCGATGTGGATTTCCCCCAGCAGTTGCCCGGCCTCGACGTGATCGGGCGCGGCTTTGAGGATGGCGGCCAGTTCCTTGGCGGCCGGGGCGATTCGGTCGGCGTAGCGGTAAGCGCGGGCCAAGGCCAGGCGGTAGCTGGTCTTGCCGACCTTGTCGGCCGCCACTGCCTCGGTCAGCAGCTTGACGGCCCGGTCGTACTCGCCGGTCAGCAGTGCGTCGCGCCCCTGCTGGTAGAGTTTCTCGGCCTGCTCGGCCTGCGTGGGCTTGGCGGGCCTGGTTGCGGGCTTTGCGGGGGCGGCCGGGGCGGTCGCCGCCAGGGCCAGGAGAATCGCAGCCGTCGTGGTCAGTAGGTTCATCCGCGTTCGCATGATCGCATCTCCAAGGTTATCGTCGATGGTTCGTCAGGTCGGCCGTCGCGCGGGCATGCGCGGCGCTACAACCGGTACGTCTTGATCCATTCCCTCCGCTGCGTGGCCTTTTTGACCATGGGGCCGGAGGGGTAGTTGTTGATGTAGTTGGTGTAGGAGTCCATTGCCTTGACCCACTCGCCGAGGTGCTCGTAGTTCTCGGCGATAGCGAACTGGGCGGCCGGGGCATTGGGGCTCTGACGGTAGTTACGCAAGAAGGCGTCGTAGGCCTTGATGGCCTCGACGTAGTCCTGCTGCTTCTCGTAGTAGGTGGCCAGTCGCCAACTGGCGTCTTCCGCCACGGCGGTACCGGCGAACTGGCGAACGATTTCCTTGTAGGTCTTCATCGCCTCGTCGGGGTCCATCAGCCGGTCGGCGTAGATGCCCGCCATCTTCAGCAGCGAGTCGGCCGCCTTGTCGGCTGCGGGAACCATGGCGGCACGCTGGTAGATGCCAACGGCCTTGCGCAGGGCGGCGTTGATCTTGTCCTGGCGGTCGGCCAGTTGGTTGGCCGTAAGCTGCACGACTTCCTGCTGGGCCTGCACGGCGAAGCCTTGCGCGTTGGCGAAGTTGTACTGCCCTGACTGGATCGCCCCGCGGGCCCGCTGAAGCTCCGCCGACTGTTCTTTGCCCTCGGCACGCAGTTGGGCAATCAGTTGGTCGTTGACGCTATCCTGTTTCCGTCTGGTGGCCGACATTCGCCCGTAGGCGGCCTTCTGGGCGCGTTCCTTGTTGTCGGCCAGCGTGGCGCTGCGGGTGACCGTGGCGAACCTGTCGGCCTCCCGCTGGTAGCTGAGGCCCACCTGGTACAGCGCGTCGTCGGCCAGGGGGCTGGTGGGGTACTGCTGGGCGATTGCCAGCAAAGCCGTGCGGGCCTTGTCGGTCTCGCCCAGTTGCATGTACGTCGTGCCGACCTTGAACATCGCGTCGTCTGCCCAGTGGCTCTTGGGCCAGTTGGCCGCCACCTTGCGGTACTCGATGATCGCCTTGACCGGATTGGCCAGCTTGGTCAGCACGATCTCGGCGATCTGGTACTGGGCGTCGAAGGCCTTGCGCTGGCCTTTCTCGTCAACCAGCGTCTGGAAAAGGTTGAGGTCCTTGAGAATCCCGATCCGCCGGGTCGCCTCGGCCGTGCGGGCGTCCTTGGGGTAGGCCCGCAGGTACGTCTCGCACGCGGCCATCGCCTCGCGCCACCGGCTGAGGTTGATGGTGCAGTCGGTGATGGCCCACTTGGCCTCGCGAACCCACGAGCCGCTGGGGAACTCCTCGATCACCCGCCGATACGCGGCGATGGCGTCCTCCCACGCCTCGTTGGCCTGGTGGATCTGCCCGACCATCGTCAGCGCCTGGCCGGCACTGGTGTGACGGGGGAAGCTGTCGACGAACACCTCCAGCACGTGCAGGGCTTCCACCCATCGCTTCTCGCCCTTCAAGCCCGTGCCGATCTGGAGGATGGCGTTCTGCACGCCGACGTCGCTGCCGCCGAGGGTGAAGTTCAGCTCCAGGTACGCCTCGGCCGCCATGAGCGGGCGCTTGAGGTTGCTCTGGTATGTCTGGGCAATCCGGCGTGGTGCGTCGGTGCAACTGGGGTAGTGGATGTACAGGTCGGTCCAGACGATGATGGCCTCGTCGTAATACCCCCGGCCTGCCAGTTGCTCGGCCACGCTCCGAAGCGTATTGGGCACCGAAGCGACATTGGGGTGATCGTGGTAGTCCTCGGCGATCTTCCGCAGTTCGCGCGCTCCGCGGACGTACTGCCCCCTGGCCAGCGTCGAACTGAAGGCATCCACCGCGCGGGCCTGGGTCAGGAAGCTGTTGGCGACGAGCCACTGGGCCTGGTGGATGACGGCCTTCTCGTCGGGGAGGTCCTTGACCAGGGCCGCCAACTCATCGCGCGCCTTGGCGAAACGCTTGGCGACTTCGGCCAGCCGCTCCTGGGTGGAGGTCGGCTTGGTGATCGACTTGGTGGCCCAGGCGAGGTAGTCCCGCGCGACGGCCAGGCGGAGCGAAGGCACCTGGCTGTCGGTGGGGTTGTCGGCCAGGTACTGACCCGCCAACTGGGCTGCCCGTTCCCACAGGGCCAGCGTGTGCCAATGGCTGATCATCAGCATGATCTCCCCGCG
>JAUWQU010000284.1 GCA_030610965.1 Phycisphaerae bacterium | reverse complement strand
CCTCGCCGAGGCTATCGGCATTCCACCGTTGCGGAAGTTCGGCGTCACAGCCGAGCGGGTGGGCGAGATGGTTGCCCTGGCCAAGAAGGCCAGTTCCATGCGCTACAACCCCGTCGCCCTGTCCGACGAGGCCCTGACGCGGATTCTGACCGACGCCCTGTAACGCCTGGCGAGTTTCGCCAGTGGCGAAACGCCTGTGCGATCGCGGCGACCTGCGGTAGAATAGCAGTTGGCGACACGGGCGGCGCCAATAATGGACAAGCTCAACGGCATGACTGAAACGAGCGACAATCGTTCCGAGGTGCTGGCTATCCTCCGGCTGGCGGCGCGGCGGATGGTTGGCGTGCGCGCGATCGAGGCGGCTGCGGTGGGGGCCGTGGTGGCGGGGCTTACCGCGGCTACAGGGCAGGCGGGCCTGCTGGCGGCTCGCGTGAATACGGCCCTGGCGGTGGCGATAGCGCTGCTGCCCGTGGCGGCCGCGGTGGCGCTGCTGCGCTGGCCACGGCTTCGGCTCGCGGCCCGGCTGGACGGGCGAGACGCGCGGCTCGTCGAGGCAATCGCTTGCGGAGCTGCGCTGGCTTGCGCGGCGGCTGTGCTGGCCGGGCGGATTCTGCCCCAGCCGCGACTGCTCATGCCGATAGTGCTTGTGCCTCTCGGCGCACTTGCGGCCGCGTCGGCCGTCATGCTCCGGGGCATCACGCTTGGTCAGGCGGCGCTTTATCACGACGTTCGCTTCGGCCTGGCCGAGCGGCTGAGCACGGCCGCGGAACTGGCCGCGGGCGAAAGGCGGGACCCGCAAATGGCGCGGTGCGTCTTCGGTCAGGCCGTTTCGGCTGCCGGCCAGGCGGGCCTTGCCCGTCGCGGCCTTTGGCACCGGACCGGCGCGACGGCGGGGGCCTTGGCGCTGTCGGTGTCGCTCTGCACGGTTCTGGCGCTTATTTCCCCGCCGGGCTCTGCCCGCGCGGCGGCAGGGGCGTTCGACGAAATCAGCCAGCGAGTTCGCCAGCTCAACCCCGAGGAAAAGCGCCAACTCGTCGAGGCCCTGCGGAAACTGGCAGACCGCGTCGAGCGAGACCCGGCCCTGCGGCGGCGTCTGCTGGCCGCGGCAGAGGCGGCCGAGAAGGACCGGCAGACAGACAGCCGCCTGGCGGAGCTTCAGGATGCCGTCGCCGACGCCGACGACGCCGAGGCGGCGAGGATCGCCCGCGCGATACTCGAGGCCGTCGGCCTCCCGTCGGGGCTGGACCCAGGCGGCGGCGACGGGCAGGGGGGAACGAACGCCGCCAAGGTTGCCGCTGCCCAGGCTGCCAAACCCGCGCATACGTTCGACCCCAACACGCTGGACGCCAACTCGGCCGATAGCGAAAAGCCTCTGCCGGCACGTGTCTTGGTGTACGACCCGTTGCAGGCGGCCGGAGGCGACGGCAACGCCCCGGCGCCGGCCGCGACGGCCCCGGCAGCGGCGTCGCCGTTCGTCAGTTTCGACGACGCCTGGTCCCTGGCCCGCGCCCGCGCCGCCGAGGCCATGAGGGCCGGAACCATCGAGCCCGAATACCGCGACCTCGTCCGCCGGTTCTTCGAGATACCGTGAGCGATATTGAGGGAAGAAGGTCTTAGGTCTTAGCTCTTAGGTCTTAGCGGGGGGGGCTCGTTTGTCGCTGTCGGCATCTGTCAGGCGCCCGTCAATCTCTCTCGCAGAGGGCGCGAAGGTCGCAGAGAATGGGAAATGAACTTCTACTTCCGCTCAGCGCTCTCGGCGACCTGCGAGAGATGTTTCTTGGTTGCGGCGGGCGAGCGAATCGCGCACACTTCCGCCATGGATATTAGTTTTGCGGCACCATTCGGGAAGTGCCCATGCGTCTAGGCACCAAGAGCAGGATCGCGCTTCTCTCGGCGATCGTGCTGATAATCGCCGGCCTGGTTACGGCTTACATCCTGGCGAGTTGGGTGCCGGCTGACTATCAGCCGGTCCTGTTGACCGCGGCCGAGAAGGACGCGGCCATGCGCGAGTTTCGTCGCCGACTGATGGAGTTCAACAACAAGGGGCAGAAGAACGAACCGTTCGACTGGACGCTGACGCAGGATCAGTTGAACCGCTACCTGAACTCGATGGATGAGATCGCCGCCCAGGGCGGCGCCGAGGCAGGCTCAGTGCATCGCGCAATGGAGTCGATCGGCCTGGCCGAGCCGGCGGTGGTGCTCGACAGCGGGCGAGTGAGGATCGTCGCGCGGTCGCTGCAATACAGGAAGATCGTCTCGATCGACATAGGCTTACGCCTGGGTGCCGACGGGCGGCTGCGGGTAAGCGTCGAGTCGGCGCGGATCGGGCGGCTGCCAATGCCCGCGTCGCTTGTGCGATCGATGATCGAGCGTCTGCGAAGCAAGCTTTCCCAGCGGCTCGGCGATGCGACGTCCACGCCGGCCATGGGCGGCCTGGACTCATCCCAGGTGGCCCTTGTGCTCCAGCGGCTGGTCTCGGCGATCGATGGCGAACCGATCTCGACGGAGATGACCTGGCGCATCACGACGCGGAAACGCGTGCGGGTCACGCGGATCGACATCGCCGGCCAAAAGCTGACGCTTCACATGGAGCACGTCGGACGCGCTGAAGAAAACGAGCGGCAAGTGCCGATAGATTAAGAATGTACCGGCCGGCGCGTGATAAGCCAATCGTCGCCAGCCTCGTCGGCGGAGGCGTGGCAGGCGAGTTCGAACCGCGCCGACCCGTCGGGCCAATCGAGCCGCACGACGAGGCGACAGCTATCGTCAACGAGCGTCTCGAAGGCGCCCTTGCAAACGCGCAAAACCTGGCCGCGCCCGCCGCTGACCGGGCCCTGGCAGGTGAGATAAGCCAGCCGGTGGGCGGGCAGCTTGCGGGCGGGCGTGGACTCGCCCTCGCCAAGGTCCAGGCAGTTGCGGACGAGCTGCCAAGTCGCCAGCACCGGGCCGGTTTCGAGCATGAAGTCGTAATGCTCCGGCCCGAAACCCGTGTGCAGAATGATGACAAACGAATTCGGCATGGCTAAGATGATAACGACAGTGCAATTCGGAACCAACGATTCATGCTGCCGCCGGCCGGCCGACAAGAACGCCCGCCCGCGACAGGGGAGCGACACGATGAGGCATTTGGCATGGTTGCCGATTGCTATGGCGACGGCTCTTCTGATGTCCGGATGCGGCCCGGATGCGAACCAGAACAGCATAACCAATCGCAATAACGCGATTTCCGAGTTCCAGGTCGGCCACGTCCTCGAAGCCAAGGAGATGTTCCAGCGAACCCTGTCGTGGAACCCCGCGGACCCTGAGGCCCTGTACTACACGGGCCGCATCGCCTGCGTGGAGCAGGATTGGATAAACGCCTGCTACTACTTCCAGTGCTGCATCGATGCCGACCCGTCATTCCCGACCGCCCGCGAGTGGTTCATTTATGCCGAGAAGTTGGCCGGGGTCAACCTGCGTTTCATCCCGATCCCGCCGCAGCGAAAGTGACAGCCCGGCCGTCCGGCGCAGTCAGCGCGGCTCGCGGGCAACGCAGATCGAGCGGCAGTGATACGGACAGATATGGCAAATCCGCAAGTTCATTGAAAGGAAGAATCATGACCGAAACCCCGAACACTCCTGACGACAACGCGCCTCCCCCTCCTCAGACTCCGCCTCCCGAAGGCGGCCCAGCCGAGGGCGCCCCGGCGGCCCCGGCCGAAGGCGCGGCGGGCGGCCTGGTCTCGGCCGAGTCGCCCGACGCCAAGACCATGGCCATGCTATGCCACCTGCTGGCGATCTTCACCGGCTTCCTCGCCCCGCTGATCATCTGGCTGATCAAGAAGGACCAGAGCCCCTTCGTCGATCAAGAGGGCAAAGAAGCCCTGAACTTCCAACTGACCATGCTGATAGCGTTCGTGATTGGTGGCCTGACGACCTGCCTGATCATCGGGTTCTTCATCATTGCGGCGGCCTCCATAGTTGACATCATCTTCTGTGTCCTGGCCGCGATTACCGTGAACAAGGGCCAGGGGTACCGATACCCGTTCTGCATTCGCTTCATCAAGTAAGCTGCCGCCGGGGCTTGCGTAGCGCGGATTCGGGCACAGGGCATTCGAAGGTGTGGCCCCAGGGACTCCTGTTCCTGGGTTTGCGGTCGTTGACGTGCGTGGGATTCATCGCGCCTCTTTGCAGCGGTGACACGCGCGAGGCGTTTGGGTTTGCGCGGAATCCGCCGCGGACATCCTGAAGCCCGGGGATAGGAATCCATGGGTGTTTTGCTGTACACTCTCTGCCATGAGCGACGACAAGCACAACACGTACACCAGTCCGTTGGAGACTCGTTACGCCAGCCGGGAAATGCAAGAGCTCTTCGGCGACCAGATGCGGATTTCCACCTGGCGAAGGCTTTGGCTGGCACTGGCTGAGGCGCAGCGCGAGCTTGGCCTCGACAGCGTCACCGAGGCCCAGCTCGGCGAGATGCGAGGGCACCTCGACGACATCGACTTCGACAAGGCCGGCGAGTACGAACGCAAGTTCCGCCACGACGTCATGGCGCACATCCACGCCTTCGGCGACGCCGCCCCGCAGGCCAGGCCGATCATCCACCTCGGCGCCACCAGCCAGTATGTCAACTGCAACACCGACATGATCGTCATGCGCCGGGCACTGGAGATCATGCGGGCTCGCCTGGTCAACGTCATCGACACCCTGGCCGGCTTCGCGGCCGAGCACCGCACGCTGCCGTGCCTGGCCTTTACGCACTTCCAGCCGGCCCAGATGACCACGGTCGGCAAACGGGCGGCCCTGTGGTGCATGGACTTCATCCGCGACCTTCGCGACCTCGAGTACCGCCTGGGCAACCTCGAATTCCGCGGCGTCAAAGGCACCACGGGCACCCAGGCCAGCTTCCTGGCGCTATTCGGCGGCGACCACGAAAAGGTCAAGGCCCTCGACAGCCGCGTGGCCGAGAAGATGGGCTTCGAGAAGATCGCGCCCGTCACCGGCCAGACCTACAGCCGGAAGATCGACGCGACAATCGCCCAGGTGCTGGCCGGCATTGCCGCGAGCGTACACAAGCTCTGCAACGACGTGCGCCTTCTCGCCCACCGCAAGGAGATGGAGGAGCCATTCGAGAAGACACAAGTCGGCTCGTCGGCGATGGCGTACAAACGCAACCCCATGCGATGCGAACGAGCCACGGCCCTGGCGAGGTTCGTGATGGACGTCTCGGCAAGCCCCTTGCACACCGCGGCCGAGCAGTGGTTCGAGCGGACGCTCGACGACTCCGCCAACAAGCGACTGGCCATGAGCGAGGCGTTCCTGGCGACCGACGCGATTCTGCTGATAACGCTCAATGTCGCCCAGGGCCTTGTGGTCTACCCGGCCGTCATCGCCGCGGCGGTCGCGTCCGAGTTGCCGTTCATGGCTACCGAGAACATCCTGATGGCCGCGGTGGCAGCCGGGGCCGACCGCCAGGAGATCCACGAGCGGATCCGCACCCACAGCATGGCCGCCGGCGAGCAGGTCAAGCTGCATGGCAAACCCAACGCCCTTATCGCCCGGATCAAGGCCGACCCGGCCTTCGCGGCCGTGGACGTCGACGGGGCCCTTCGCCCCGAAGACTTCATCGGCCGGTCGCCGCAACAGGTGGACGAGTTCATCGCATCGGAGGTGGCCCCCATCCGCGAAAAGTACAAGGACCTGCTGGGCCAGCACGCCGACCTGCGGGTGTAGGGGGCGCGGGGCATTGCAGGGAACTTGTCCCGGAGATCCGGGGGCAGAGCATTCGGGGGGTCCGATTCCATGGATTCCGTCCCACGGATTCTGTCCCAGGAAGTTCGTTTGAGGGGTTCCGCACCCAGGGATTGCT
>JAUWQU010000424.1 GCA_030610965.1 Phycisphaerae bacterium | reverse complement strand
CCCGGCCAACTGCGGCCGGCGTTCCCGGCGGCGGGGGGGGTCGGGGTGGGGGGGCGGGTTCGTTCACGGTTCGGCTGGCTCCTTGCTCGCGGCGACGCCGTCGGTATAGTATCATGCTTTCGTTGCCGGGAAAACGCTTGTATGAGACCCATACCACAGAACCGACACCTATGGGCGGTGATGATCCTGACCGCGGCCTCGGCCCTGGCCGGATACCTCGCCCTGTACGACGCCAACCTGAGCAACTCGCAGGTGAACATCGCCGCCGCGGCGATCAAGCGCCATGACCCGTCGGCTTTCGCCCACGACCCGGTCTTCGGCGAGAGCAAGCTGTGGCTCTTCCACACGCCGGCCTACCAGAGCATGCTGGAGCTGGTGCTGATCCCCACGGACTACCAGGACCTGCTGCTGCCGTTCCGCGTGGCGGCCGGGGTGCAAACGCTGCTTTTCCTGTGCGGCATGTACGCGCTGCTGTTCTGGCAGACGCGGAGCTGGTCGGTGTCGGCATTCACGGCCGTTCTCAGCGCGCGAATGATCGAGACGTTCGGCGGGGCCTTCTGGGGGGTCGGCCCGTTGGCGTGCGTCACGCCGGCCGGCATGTGCCTGGCGATCTGGCCGCTGGTGATATTGGCCTTCGCCCGCTACAGCCGGCCCGAACCGAAAACAAGCCCACTTTCCCAGTGGCGGGTGATACTGGTCTTCGTAGCGGTGGGCCTGCTGGGCAACTTCCACCTCGTCACGGCCATGAACATGACGCTGGTGCTTCTGATCGCTTACGTCATTCGGCACAAGCTCTCGCCCCGCTGCCTGCCGGTGGCCCTGGCGGCCGGGGCGGCGGCGATGTTCGGCGCCCTGCCGTACGCGGCGTACTACTTCGGCCTGCGCGCGCGGATGGCCTTCCACCACGCATCCCCCCCGGCCGAAACCATATTCGAGGCCCTGCGCATCGGCGACCTGGCGGTGTTCTACCCGGAACTGCTCAAGAGCATGCTGGACTGGCCCGTCCTGGCCGGGGTGCTCGTGCTGGGCCTGCCGGCCATCGCGGTGCTGGTGAAGATCGAACGGTACATAACTCAGAACAGCCGGCTGTGGATAGGCCTGATAATCGGCAGCGTTATCGTGGCGATGGGCCTGCACGGCCTGAGCCAGAAGGTCGGCGACTGGCTTGGGGCCGCCCCGCCGGTAATCGACTTCGTCCAGGCCGCCAACCTTCTCATGCTGCCGCTTTACGCCCTGCTGGGCCAGGCCATCACGAACCTCTTCCGCCTGCTGCGAGGCCACCGGGCGGCCCTGCGCTGGGTCCTTGTGGCCCTTCTGGGTGCATGGATGATCCCGTCGGACAACCTTCGCGTCGCGCGATGGGAACTGGCCGACCTCGGCGCCTCGCTGCTCAGCGAGGCCGACAAGCCCGAATACGTTCTGCGGCACGACGAGCGGCGCAACCGCCGCCGCGAGTTGCGGGCTGTCGCCGACTGGGCGGCCCAGCGGCCGGGATCGATGTACATCACCGACCGCGGCGAGTTCCGTGTGCTGGCGCGCCGCCCCGTCGTCGCCGGGCCCAACGACCCACGCTATCTGTACTACCTCGCCCCGTGGCGGCTGGAGCAGTGGCTGGACCGTTACCGGCGCCAGGAGGAGCTGCTTCATCCCTCGGCGGGGACAGCCGACGCCGGCGCGGTGACCGGCTTCGTGACCGATCTTATCGACCAGGAGCCCGGCCTGGCCGGCGTGAGCGAGTGGTACCTGCTGCTTCGCACTTCGTCGGCGCCTGCCGAGCCGGGGGCCGTGCAGCCCGTCGAAGCCGGCGGATGGGGCAAGTTCTACATGCTCTACCGAATACGTTGAACGCTGCTCGGGGCTTCGCTATAATTCGTGGTGCGGCAAGCGATGCGAACTACGTGCGCTTGCCGCCGACTCGCCGATACAAGTCGAAAGGATTGACCATGAAAACCAACACGATCCGCCTGCTTTTCCTGCTTGCCGCCGCACTGCCCGCCACGGGCTGCGGAACGCTCGTCGGCGAAGGTGCCGGCTGGGTCTTGGGAGGCCAAGGCTCTTACATGACCATCACTCCCCTGGCCGCCGACAAGGACACCAAGGCCCTCGGCGCATACACGCGCTTCGAGCTTGGCACGATCACCGATGGCATTGGTGGGAAGATGCCGCCCAATCTGATTCCCAACCTCGAAGAGATATTCCCCGCCAAGGCCCGAAAGGCCCATCTGCCCGATGATTCCACCGGCCCAACGCTGGTCATTCGCGGCTCCATCGTCCATTACGAAAGCGCCAGCACCATGGGTTTCATGCTGGGGCCGGTCGAAGAGGTCATCTGCCGGACCGAACTGGTCGACAAGGACACCGGTCAGGTCCTTGGCGTCGCCAACTGCGTTGGCCGGACCAAGGCAAGGAGCAACACGGGCGTGAAGGAGAAGGCCGACGGCCTGGCCAAGGCCCTCGTCAAGTGGATAGAACACCGCTTCCCCGACGACAAGAAGATGAAGTAGTCGCCCATTCGCGCTACTCCTTCACTTCGTACTCCGCGTCGATGACATCGTCGTCGCCCTTGGCGGCGGGCTTCGCTTCTTCGTCGCCCTGCGGCGCCGCGCCCTCAGCCGCCTGCTGGGCGCCGGCGGCCTGCTTGTACATTTCCTCGGCCACCTTGTGTGAAGCGCTCTGAAGGGATTCCGTCGCCCGCTTGATCGCGTCAGCGTCGTCGCCCTTGCTTACCTCGCGGAGTTGGTTCAGGGCCGACTCGATCTTGCCGCGATCCTCGGCCGAGACCTTGTCGCCCTGGTCCTTGAGCATCTTCTCGGTGGACCACGTGAACTGGTCGGCCTGGTTCTTGAGGTCCACCAGTTCGCGGCGCTTGCGGTCATCCTCGGCGTTTGCCTCGGCGTCCTTGCGCATCTTGTCGATCTCGCCCTGGTCCAGTCCGCTGGAGCCCTTGATCTCGATGGACTGCTGCTTGCCCGAGGCCATGTCCTTGGCCGAGACCTGCAGGATGCCGTTGACGTCGATGGTGAACGTGACCTCGACCTGAGGAACGCCGCGAGGCGCCGGCGGAATGCCCGTCAGGTTGAACCTGCCCAAGGTGCGGTTGTCGCCCGCGAACTCGCGCTCGCCCTGGAGCACGTGGATCGTGACCTCCGGCTGGTTGTCCGCGGCCGTCGAGAATACCTCCTTCTTCTCCGTCGGGATGGTCGTGTTCCGCTCGATGAGCTTGGTCATCACGCCGCCAAGGGTCTCGACGCCCAGCGACAGCGGCGTGACGTCCAGCAGAACCATCTGCTCCTCGATCTCGCCGCCAATGATGGCGCCCTGGACGGCAGCGCCGATGGCGACCACCTCGTCGGGGTTCACCGACTTGTTGGGCTCCTTGGAGAAAATGTCCTTGACGATCTGGCGGACACTGGGAATACGCGTCGATCCGCCGACAAGCACGGCCTCGTCGATCTGGTCGGGCGTCAGCTTGGCGTCCGACAGGGCCTGCTTGCACGGGCCGATAAGGCGGTTGAAGATCGGCTCGCAAAGCTGCTCGAACTTCGCCCGTGTGATGGTCATCGTAAGGTGCTTGGGCCCCTCGGCCGTGGCGGTGATGAACGGCAGGTTGATGTTCGCTTCCATCGCCGTGGACAGCTCGCACTTGGCCTTCTCGGCGGCCTCCTTGAGCCGCTGAAGTGCCATCGCGTCCTTGCGGAGGTCGATGCCCTCGGTCCGCTTGAACTCGTCGGCGATGTGCATGATGAGAAGCTCGTCCAGGTCGTCGCCGCCGAGGTGCGTGTCGCCGTTGGTCGAGAGGACCTCGAAGACGTTGTCGCCGATATCGAGGATGGAGATGTCGAAGGTTCCGCCGCCGAAGTCGAAGACGGCCACCTTCTCGTTCACCTTGCGGTCGAGGCCATAGGCGAGCGCCGCGGCCGTCGGCTCGTTGATGATCCGCTCGACCTTGAGGCCCGCGATCTCGCCGGCTTCCTTGGTGGCCGTGCGCTGCGAGTCGTTAAAGTGCGCCGGAACGGTAATGACGGCGCGGGTGACCTCCTCGCCGAGGTAGTCCTCCGCGACCTTCTTGAGCTCCTGGAGGGTCATCGCGCTTATTTCCTGCGGCGTGTACTGCTTGCCGTGGGCCTCGACCTTGACCAGTTCCTCAGGCCCGCCGATCACGCCGTAAGGCACCATCTTCTCCTCGCTGGCCACCTCGCGGTGGCGGCGGCCCATGAACCGCTTGATCGAGAAGACCGTGTTCTTGGGGTTCGTGACCTGCTGGTGACGGGCCGGCTGACCCACAAGCCGCTCGCCCTTGTCCGTGAAGCCGACTACCGAGGGAGTCAGGCGACCGCCCTGCAGGTTGATAAGCACCTTCGGGGTAGAGCCTTCCATCACGGCCACCACGCTGTTGGTAGTGCCCAGATCAATGCCGATTATCTTCTTCGATGCCATGTTTTTGCCACCTTCCTTACTAACAGCCCCGCCTTGTGCAGGGACGGCCCACTCAATACGCCTGCCTGCACATAGGTGATTGCAAGCTACATGCCACCAGCGTATATGCCGCACACACAAGCAGTTGCGCACGGACGCGCCTCGCGAAAAAGTGCCAATTCGACCGCTGCGCCCCGTCAAA
>JAUWQU010000036.1 GCA_030610965.1 Phycisphaerae bacterium | reverse complement strand
GAGCAGCCCCCCCCCCCGCCCCGGCGGCGCCGGCGGGCGCGTGCGCTCCGCGCGGCGAAGAGGCGCAGCCGGCAGCGGCAGCGGCGGGAGGCCCTCGGCCGCGGAACGGCGCTGGGGCTTGGCCCTTGGCGGAAGGGCCTTGGGGTTCTTCCACTCGGCCGGCGACGAGGCGGCGATCCCGCCGATCATCACGGCCGCGACAAGTCCGCCGATTACAGCCTGCCTCGACACGGACATAGCCATCACCTCCGCCCCCCTCGGCTGGTTGTCTCCAGCAGAGCCCAAGCGGCCCGCCACACATTCTTCGACAAACCGGCAGCCTTGCCGCAAGTCTATATAGTATAACGCAGCCTGGGTCCGCGGTGCGGCAAAAATGGCCTGGGAAACTCCGCTCGGCCTGGCTGGCGGACATCGGCCCGGGCAGGCCGGCTTTTCAGCAGCATCGTCCGGCGTATCGGGCCGATCAACTCCCCGTCAGCTCGCGGATTCGGTTGTGGGCCCACTGCACGTTGCTGGCGTTGAACTGCTCGTGCTTGATGACCTGCCGGTAGAGTTCGATTGCCTTGGCCTTGTTGTAGAGCCGGTAGTCCTCGACCGCCGCGGCCTGGAACCGCGCCGGCTTGGTCAGGTTGGCGTCCCACTCGACGGCCCGGACGTACCAGGCGACGGCCCGGATGTTCTCGTTGAAGTATTCCTTGTAGATCTCGCCGATGTAGAAGCCCGCCAGGGCGATCTTGGTGCTCTGCGGATACCTGTTGACCAGGTTCAGCAGGAGCATGAGGGCCTGGCGCTGTTTTTCGTAGTTGGTCATAATGGGCCCGAGTATGCCCTTGCCCTGGTTGTGGAGCTTTACTGCCTGGGCGTACATCTTCTCGGCCTCGGGGATGACCTGCACCGGCCGCAGCGTGGCGGCGGGCATTTCGGCCTCGAGGAAATACTTGTAGGTGCGGATCGGGTCGAAGCGGTCCAGCACGTTCGAGACGCGCTGGGCCTTGTACGAATCGCCGGCCTTGTCACGGTAGAACGCCAGCAGGCTTCGCATGGCATTGAGATACGCGGTCCGCGCGCCCAGAACGTACTCGACCAGCAGGTGCTCGTCGGCGTTGGCCAGCGACTCGCCCGTCGGCGAGGTGATCTCCGGTATGCCCGACCACTGGAACGTCTGGGCGTCGTCGAGGTTTTTGGTCTCGCGCTTGACCCAGCGCGCCTTGTCGAGGTTGCCCGTCCGTATGTAGTAGGTGTGCAGGACGGTCAGCCGGTATCGGTAATTGACCTTGGCCGACTCGGCCGAGGTGGCCGCGGTGGCCTCGGCGGTGTTGCCCGCCATCACGGTGAGCGTCCTGGGCAGTCGGTTGTTCGCGGTCTTCGGCGGCGACGGGGGCAGATCGCAGCCGGTCAACAAACCGCAAGCCAATAACACAACGAACATTGTCTTCGCCAGTGTGCTAGTCATCCCACGGGCTCCTTACCTGTATAGAGCGGTTCCCAGCCGACGATCGAGATGCCGACATTCGCGAACATTATCACCTGCGAGTATGGCACATGCAAGGCTTTCGCCCAGCTGTTTCAGCGAACCGGGGACAACTTCGCCGTCCGCGCCGCCGAGAGTCGCTCCTCGGCGACCACGCGGAAGCCGACGTTGAACACCCGCCGCCACGCCGGGTAGCTCAGGCGGTAGGCGCTGCGGCAGCGCTTGGGCCTGTCACGCCACGAGCCCCCTCGCACCACGCGCGGGCCGGCGGCGCCGGTGGCATTCGGCCGTCGTCGCTCGCGCAGGGATACCCTTCCGTTCATGAAGTTCGTGTTCTCATTTGATGACATCGCTAAACCACACCACATCCGATTGCGGCTGCTTGACCACGTGTAGCGGCAGATTGCTCCGGCCCAAGAGTCTTTGTCCGACGACAACCAATTGGACTGCCGCGTCCGGCTTTCCATCGATAGCACAAACCACACTGTAAAGATGCTTCGCCAGTCCCTGAGAACGACAGGAGCCCTTGCGGCACGCCTCTCGCAACCGGGACCGCGCCAGTGGCCAGTCGCCTTGTGCGGCGGCGATCAGCGACAGCCACACCGGCGCATCGGAGAACTTGGGGCTGCGCTGTTGGAGCGCGGCGAATAGCTGGTACGCCCTTGGAAGCTCTCCTTTCGCCAGTGATGCGACGGCGGCGTCGTATGTGGCTTGGTCGTCCACCTCTCCGCCCATGTCCTGCGGGTATCGGTCGGGAACGGCAATCGTCCTGGCCGCTTCGGCCAATCGTTCGCCTGCTTGCGGAGACCGACCTGTGTGTGACTCGATCAGAACCGCCCACAACAGGCCTGTGGTCCGCGTTGAGCCGGACCTGATGAGCGGCTCAAGGGACTCAAGTGCTCCGGGTGAGTCGCCCTTGAGAAGAATCGCCAGCGTCAGCCACTGCCTGGCCGAAATCGCCATCGGGCTACTCTGCGAAGAGGCGCTGACCAGCCGGTCGAGGCTTTGAACCGCCTCCTCGTATTGACCTTGAGTCATTCTCGCGATGCCGATGGCCACCAGTTCCCAACCCGGCGGTTCTCCCTGTGCGCGATGAGCTTGGGCGGCTTGCAGAATCGCCCGCTCCCGCTGGAGGTCCAAGGCGTAAGCCAAAGACAGCAGAGCATGAGGCGCGGGGCCGTCCGGCGCGGATGCGATGACCTGCGTGAAAAACGGAATGGCCGATCGCGGGCTTCCCGCCGCCAAAAGCTGTACGCCTCGCTGAAACGTCAGATCGGCCTGGGGGGCCTGGGGGGCCTGGGGGGCCTGCTGACACCCGGCCAGCAAAGGCCCAACTATTACTATCAGAATCCCTACTTGCCTGATTTGCATGGGACACCTCCTTCTCGCGTAGTGCCCGCAATGGCGTCAAGCGGGCTGAGATACCGTTGCTCCAGGCGCGTCGCGCTCTCGGTAGCGGTCGGCTGGTTGTGGTCAACAAGGTGCGCGGTTATAAGAATCATGACCTCCTGCTGTTCTTTTCGCTCCTGCACGGTGCGAAACGCTGCGCCCAAGGCGGAGATGTCGCCCAACAGGGGCACCTTTTCCACGGTGGATCGGTTCTGCTCGCGGAGCAGGCCGCCGATGACGACCGTTTGCCCGTCCTTGATACTGATAGCCGTCTCGGCTCGCCGGCGGGTGACCACCGGCAAGGGACCGTTGTTATTGTCGCCGTTGCCGTTTGTGGAATCCCGGCTGTTCTCCGTCACGACATCTGAAACCTCGGCCTCGAATTGAAGGACGATGTGGCCGTTGTCGCCGATCTGCGGCGACACCTTGAACGTCACGCCGGCCTTGATCGATTCGAGGCGGTAGTAGGGGTTCGAGGCTTGGCCGCTCAGCAGCGAGAAGTATTTTTCCTGTCCGACAAAGATGTTCGCCTCCTGCCCGTTCACGACGAGGATCCGAGGGTTGGCCAGGACCTGCCCCTTGCGGGTCTGGACGATCGCCCGAAGGGTTACGTCGAGGTACGCCGCCATGTCGGATGCGGCATCGAAGGTTATTGTGCCCAGGAGGTTGTTCGACCCGATGGCTAGATTCGCCTTCTGGTATTGCCAGTCCAGGCCCAACTGCTTGGAACCGTCCTCGCTCAGCTCGAACACGACCGCCTCAATGGCAACCTGCAGATTGGGTTGGTCGATAAGCCGAATCGCCTCCAGAACGCGCTGCCGGGCAGCGTCGGGCGCGGTCACGAGAACGGCGCCGCCGGGCTTGTCGTAGGTCACGTACCGCGCCAAGGAACTGTGCAGCATGGACTTGACTTGGTCGCAGTTGGCGTACGACAACTTTATTCGTTGGGGCACCGCGACTCGAAGGAATATCGGGCTGCCGGGATCGGGCCGTCCCACGACATAGTAATCCTTGACCTTGACGTAACTATAACCGCCGACCGAGCAGACCCGTTCCAGGCACTCTTCTATGGGCATGCCTTTCACCGATAAAGAGATGATGCCCTGCACGGTCTGGTCGCACAGAATAGCGATGCCCGTCTGGGCGGAAATGTCCTGCATGACCTGCCGGAGTTCCGTATCCACCCACAGGTTGCTGACGCGGTCTGGTTTCGCGATGCCAGCCGCCAAGTGATTGGTCGGCGATATGGGTTGCGTAGTCGCGGTATTCACGGCAGGTTCTTCACCGAGGGAGCACCGGCACACTCCCAGAATAAGCAAGACCGGTACGGACAGAATCAGCACCTCGGACGAGTGCCTGACCGACCAAGTGGTTGTAGTTCTCATGTTGCTATTTCTCCGTCTTGACGGCCAATTCCAGGGGGACAGTGATCCGTGTGTTTGTCCCGCCGTTGTCAACATGGATGACCACAACGGAGGTATACAGTCCGGCTGCAGCTCCGCTCGGCACCCGAATGACAATCCCAAGGGTCTTCTGGCTGGCCTTGGCAAGCTCGAACTCTTTCAGCCCCAGGGTAATCCAAGACACGTCACCTGGGTGGTTTCCTTCGGTGGTCAGGCCCGCGGCGCAACGCACGGTCTCTTCGCCTTTGTTCTCGATTGTGAGTTTCAAGGAGCGAAACGCGCCCGCCGGCAGCGAGAGGATGAGCTTTTCCGGCGCAACCTGTATCGGAGCGTTCTTGGGGCCCTGTTCTTCTTTGTGCGCGGCCCTCAAGAGTTCCGCCTTGTCCGGCGTGATCTCCATCGGCAACCGGTGGTATGCCTTGGTCCATCCCGATTGATAGTCCATCTCCACCTTGAGCGTGTATTGTCCGACGGGAAGCGGCCGATCCAGAGGTGCCTCAAACAGCCGGCTGTCGCCGCCGAACACGCAGGGCCGCTTGCTGGTCAGTGGCACGGTAAAAACCGTCCGAGACTGGGCGTCGGCGATGGAGATCTTGCCCGTCGCGTCGAACCTTGCCTGACCGGTGTTTTGGAGAAGTACCGCGACCTTGACTGGCGGCGTTTCCGAAGGTCTTGAGGTAGGCCCCGATGTCGGCTGAGTAGCTGGGGCAGCGGCCCGCGGCCAAAGAACCTCGCACCGAGCGATCTTCGCCTCCCTGGGGTACGATCGCCCCGACACCGTTACAAACACGCCGGCGGCGATACGATACGATACGGACACCCCCTTGTCTGTCTTCCCCCTACTATCTTTGATTGTGACCATGATGGCGGCGTAATACTCGCCAGACGCCGTGTATGGGGCGGTAACCGTGCATTCGACGCCCTGCGACTGACCGGGTTCCAGGGTGATATCCGTAGCACCAAGCGCAATCCAGTTTCCGGCCGAGTGTTTTTGGCGGCCGCGCTCCGTGAATGCCAAAGCGCCACCCTGAGACACGGTTACGTCCATCACCTCCAGGCGAATGGCCTGAGCCGTGTCTGCCTCTCGACGCTTATTGTTGGACACGGAGATCTTGAACTTCACGGCTTCCCCCGGCTTGACCGTTACCTCCTGCTTAAGCGGGGAAACCGAGATGCCCGCCGAGGCGGCAGAGCTTATGACACCCAGGACCAGGCATGCCGCCAGGAGCGATGCACCGTGTTGGATTGGCTTATGCATTGTGATATCCTCTACCAGGAAGTCGTAAGAATGACGGAAGCAGTGTAGGCGCCGGCGTTGTTGGCCCTGTTGGAGGCGGCAGCGGCCCTGACCCAGAGAGTGATCTCGTCGCCGGGGCCGGTTCCCAGGACGTTGTAAGTGTGCGTCAGAAACGTGGACGAATCTACCCAGTCGCCGTCCCCGTTCTGCAAGGAAGTGCCTGTAAGCTTATAACTGGTGACAAGGGTATCGCCGGCGGAAGCAAGGACCTCGTCGCCCGCTGTCGCCACGGATACGGTGATTGTGCAAGGCGTGTCATGGTCGAGCGTCATGGCCAGCGACCCGCTTCGCGCCTGCCCACGCGCGGTGATATGGTCGGGAACCGCGAGCGTGTACGGCTGGCCGGACCAGTTCGCGCCGCCCAAGGTCGAGTCCCCGGCCGCACAGATGAGGCCGAAAACGACCGCCGCTATTCTCGCTCTATGTTGTCGCATCGCCAGGTATCCTCTGAGGCATCCGGCTTGATAACGGCCATGCCAGGCGACATGGGCAGCCGCCCCCATGCCGCCAGGCATGCCGAGGTTGGCTTACCAGGACGCCGTGAGCGTCACGCCGCAGGTATAATCGCCGGCGTCTGGCGCCCGGTCGGCTGGGCTGACGGCCTGAACCAAAAGGTTGACGGCGTAGGAGCCATCTTCGGACACCTGCGTTACCGTATACGTGTTAGCGGGTTCCGTAGCGAAAAACTGTCCCGCCCCGGTGCCCGCCGCAATATAGTCACCGGAGTCGGGCTCGGTCACGTCCCCAGTGATCTTGTAGCTGGTCGCCAGGACCTGCGAGGCGACGGTGGGGTGGGTAAGGATGCCCGAGTTAGTGCTTCCGGTAGGCGTGAGCGTGGTGGTGACGTTCGCATACAGGGTCAGGGCCAGGGCCTCTGTGAGCGTTTTGGTCTGACCGACGGCCCCGATGTGGGCCGTCAAGTCGGTAGCCGCGATCGCAGGGGCATCGTTCGCCCATTCGGCGAACGTATCCACTGTGGCCGTGATGCTCACCACGGCGGGATCCGAGCCCGCCCATGCCGTCTGGCCGAGCATGAGACCCACGACAATAGCTGCTAGAACCATCCATTTCATTCGCATAATCATTCTCCTAAGAAGGGTCTTTGTCTTCCATGACAAATCGGGGCAGCCCTCCGTTTGCCGCCCATTCACACGTTCTGCCAAGCCGGCTCTGTCGGCCTGAAGGCCCTGCCACAAGCAGGGCAAGAGAACTGGCCGGGCAGAAGTGTCGCATCTGTGTAAAAGCCGAAACGAGTGTTTCGACCTCATATTCGGCTCAACCCCCCTGCGCCGGGACGCGGATGAACCGGTCCTTGTGCGCGGCGCACCACCCAACGGGATATCGAACTGCCGACGGGCGAGAAGCCCCTTTGCCGGTTGGAGATGTGAAGTCGTCCGGCAGTCAGATCCACAGCCTGCCGGCCGCGTGCTGACGGCTGAGCAAACTTGCGGATTCTGAGCAGCGACTGCGCTTCCGGCAAAGCCTGTAGCAGCGGGATAGTTCATGTTGCTTTCTATCCCGACCCGTCTGAATGATCGGCGGACGCCTTGCGCTACTTGATTTGTTTCCGGAATATTCCTGGGATGCCTGTGTTGATCGTGCTCGCGTAGCAACGGGACGTCCGGCTGCGTCGGGCGCTGCCGCCCCCAGCCGAGGATCCCACCGCCCTACACCGACGTTACCCGCAAGACCTCCTCGACGGTCGTGATACCCTCTCGGATCTTCTGGAGGCCGTCCTCACGCGGCGTCTCGACGTACCACGCGTAGCCGTTGCGTCGCTCGTGCGATATCTCGGCCAGGCAGTACCGCACCAGGCCGTCAATCCTCAGCGACCACGCGGAAGCCGACATTGAACACCCGCCGCCACGCCGGGTAGCTCAGGCGGTAGGCGCTGCGGCAGCGCTTGGGCCTGTCACGCCACGAGCCGCCTCGCACAACGCGCGGGCCGGCGGCGCCGTCGGCATTTCGGCCGTCGTCGTCCGCATACGGGTACGGGGCATACTTCGAACGCACCCATTCCCATGCGTTGCCGTGCATGTCGCGCAGGCCCCACGCGCTGGGCAGGTAGCTGCCCGCCTCGGCCGTCACCAGCTTGCCGTCGTTGAACCGGGCATCGCGCGGCGTGAGGTCGGCCGTGTATCGGCCGTCAGTGTCGTAGGCCAATTCCCGCATCGTCGCGTCGGACATGTTGGCAAAGGGCGCGAAATTGGCATCGAGGCCGCCGAACCACATTGCCCCGGCGGGCGGTACAGCGAGCGAATCTCGCCGTCGGGCTTTCGCGGGTCCAGAACGGCGATGTCGTTGTCCCAGTCCTTCACTCTCGGGATGTTGTCCTGCTGCCACGAACTCTGGCGCGGCAGGCCCAGGAAGTGGCCCAGACCGTAGCCCGTGCCCTTCTCTCGGCGACCGCCTCCGACTGGCTTGCGGCGGATGACCAGCAGCTTCTCGAAGTCCAGCAGAGGATTCGCCAACAACGCCCGCCGCTTGAAGGCCAGCAGGCCCTCGGCCTCCTTCACGCCCGAGGCGTCGCCGCGGGCCAATCCCGCGCGAATGCCCGGCAGCGCGCGTGCATATTCATCCAGGCGCGCGAGGCTCTCGGCACCCTTGGGATAGGCGTCCCCGAACGTCGCGATCATGTCCGCCACTGCCAAACGGAAGGCCTGGATGTCCATGTCGGCCAGCTTGGCCGACAGGGCCGAGGCGCCATCGGCAGGGCCGGGCGATTGTGGCTCAGGCTCGGCGGACGCGGCTGTCGCCATCGCCGCGGGATCCGACTCCTCGCTTCCTGGCGTAGCGCGATTCGCCGGCTGGGCAAACGCCATGGACGCAACGGCGGCCGACAACATCCACACGACGGCAAATCGAGTCATCGATCTATCTCCGGATTCGCATATATGACAAGGACGCGCCAGCGGACATTCTACCGGACTTGGCTCGGCTTGCCACCATGAGTATCCGAACGTGTCAACCCCTTGTCCCGCCCCCCTGATAGCCTTATCATGGGCGCATGACGCTCCGGCGTTGCAGGTGACGAGCACTTGCATAGAGGAATAGGAACATGTTGACAAGACTGCGAGTCACGAACTTAAAGCGGCTGAGCATGGACGTCCCGCTTGGCCGTTCCGTCGTGTTCATCGGCCCAAACAACTCGGGCAAGACCACGGCGCTCCAGGCCTTGACGCTTTGGAACCTGGGCCTGCGCCAATGGCTGGCCAAGCACGGCGGCAAGGCTCCCGCGGCGAAGCGACCCGGGGTCGTCATCAACCGGCGAGACCTGATCTCCATTCCCGTCCCCAGCGCGAAATTGCTCTGGCGAGACCTGCACGTTCGCAGCGTCAAGAGCGTCAACGGGAAAGTGGAAAGCACCAGGAATATCCGCATCGACGTCGTCGTTAACGGTGTGACGGAAGGTGTTTCCTGGTCTTGCGGCCTGGAATTTGACTACACAAATGAGGAGTCATTTGTTTGTCGCCCGATTCGGCAAGATGGTTTTGGTGAGAGTGCTGTTGGACAGGCGAAGTTCACTGCCATTCCCGATGCTGCCGCGGGAGTTAGGGTCGCGTACCTACCCCCTATGTCGGGCTTGGCCGCAACGGAGCCACAATGGCAACCGGGGAAGATCAATGTGCTCGTGGGAGAAGGGCAGACTGCTCAAGTTCTGCGCAATCTCTGCTACCAGATATACGAAATGGACCCCGGACACGAGACATGGACGCAACTCTGTGATCGAATTCGCGTCTTGTTCGGCGTGGAGTTGCAACCGCCTAAACACGTCGCCGAGCGCGGCGAGATCATGATGGAATATGACGAATCCAACGGCGTGCGCCTCGACCTGTCCGCCTCCGGGCGAGGGCTCCAGCAGACCCTCTTGCTCCTGGCGCACCTGCACGCCAACCCCAAGACAGTCCTCCTGCTGGACGAGCCGGATGCCCACCTCGAAATCCTGCGCCAGCGACAGATATACCAGATTCTGACGGAAACCGCCGACAGGCAAGGCGCTCAGGTCATCGCGGCCAGTCATTCGGAGGTTGTCCTTAACGAGGCTGCGACCCGCGGCCAGGTCATCGCTTTCGTCGGAAAACCCCATGCGCTAACCGACAGGGGCAGCCAAGTTATCAAGGCGCTCCGCAACATCGGTTTCGACCAATACTACGAGGCGGAGCAGACTGGGTGGGTTCTCTATTTGGAAGATGCAACCGACCTTGCTATCCTCCGACAGTTTGCGCGCTTGCTGGACCATCCGGCCAAGACCCACCTGGAACGTCCTTTTGTCAGTTACGTCGGCAACCAGCCGCAGAGGGCCAGGGATCATTTCTACGGCCTCCGCGAGGGCAAGCGGGATCTGGTCGGGATCGCCATCTTTGACCGCCTGGACACGGAACTTCAGAAGAACACGCCGCTGACGGAGTTCATGTGGTCTCGGCGAGAGATCGAGAACTACTTCTGCTCCGAGGAAGTCCTTATGGCCTTTGCCGGGGCCCAACACCCGGACGACATGCCCCCCCTGTTCGCCATTGGGCAGCAGGATCGGCGCAGGAACGCCATGAAGGAATCCATTGAGGAAGTGTCCAATGCATTGAAGACCATCCACGAGTCAGACCCTTGGTCGGCGGATATCAAGGCTTCGGATGAGTTCCTCGCGCCCCTTTTCAAGAACTTCTCCAAGCGCCTTGAACTGCCGCTGGTCCTGCGGAAGAGCCAATACTGCGACCTGGTCAGGTTCCTGCCCAAGGACCGGATGGACCCTGAGATTGGCAACATACTGGATGCCATTGTGCAGGTCGCGGAGAAGGCGAAGCCAAGGGAGGATTGACGATTGCCTTTGGCGTCTGGCGTGCCTACGGCTTCGCCGCGGCGGGCCGGCGCTCGAGGCGGACGATGACGTACGGCGTGCGATTCAACAGGTCCGGCCAGATGCAGCCGTTGCCGGCGGCGTCCATCGCCTCGATGAAGTACATGAAGTCCCACTTGGGGTCGATCTCGCCGGCGGGAATGACGGCCTCGAACCTGTCGCCCTTGCCGACGCGACTCATCGCGATAGTGCGATAATCCTCGTGCTGCGTCACGCCGCGATAACGCACGTGGACCCACTGCACACCTGACGCGTCGCGCACCTCGGCGGCGAGCTTCAGCGGCTTACCCACCGGCAGCGTTGTCACCTGCTCGTGCGTCACCACCGGCGGCTCGACGTCGCCGGGCCCAACGCCCGCACCGGCTCGCGCCGGGGGCGTCGCCCCCGCACCCGCCGGCCGCCTGGCCCGCCCAGCCTTGATCTTGGCCAGGCCGGCCTTCAACTCCGCCAGCTCGTCCGACCAGTGGCCCGACAGCCCCGATCGCGCCCGGCCGAACTTCAAGTCCTTCGCGTAGAAGTCCCCCGCCGCCGCGACGATCGCCTCCCAAGCCTCGGTCGCGCGGGCCTCGTGGATGATGGCCTCATCCATCGCGGCCGGATCCTTCGTAAGCTCATAGCGGCACCATGCCAGGCCGGCCGGAATGCGCCGAGCATGGAACTCCGAAAGGTTCGCCAGTATCCGAAGGTCCGCAATCGTGGATTCGAACTCCCTGTTCCGCTTGTCGCCGACGCACTTCTCGGCCTCGGCCGCACACCGCAGCACCTCGGCGGACATCGCTGCGAACCATCGGGCGGTCTGCTCGGGCCAGACCTTCGCGGATGCCTTGCCCTCCAGCCGCAGCCGGGCTGCCTCTCGCATGTTGAGGAACTGCTCGGTGTCGCTGGCCTCGACGGCAGAGTACTGAGGCAGGTCGCCGCGGCGCTGCTTCTCGGCCCAGCCGCGAGTCGTCGGGAAACGGCGGTACGGGAAGACGCACGCGTTGATCCGCGGCAGGATCTTGCTGGCCGCATGCAGGCCTCGCTCGACCAGCGGCCCGGCTTGCTTGCCGAAGCGCCGCTCGAACTGGCGATCCCACAACTCGGCCGGCGTGTTCGG
>JAUWQU010000760.1 GCA_030610965.1 Phycisphaerae bacterium | reverse complement strand
CTTGCTCACTGCCGCCCGTTTCCGCCATTACCAAGCCCGCACACCATGAAGCGCGACTGTAGTACTAAGCCCACTACGGAGAGTCAGCATGGAGATTTTTCTTGCCGGGATCATACAGGGCTCGCTCGCCGAGCCGGCCATCCACAGCCAGGACTGGCGCACGCCCATCCGGGAGGCCCTTTCGCGGCACTGCGCCGAGGCGGATATCTACTGCCACTTCGAGGCCAACCCCAACAGCATCGACTACGACCACGAGCAGATGGTCGCCACGCTCAGCGAGGGCAATCACCGGGCGGCGGCGTCCGACGTGGTGGTCTGCTGGCTGCCGTCGGCGTCGATGGGCACGGCCGTGGAGATGCACCTGGCCGCCGAGGCCGGGGCGGTGGTGCTCACGATCACGCCGATGGCCGCCAACTGGGTGGTCCGCGCCTACAGCGACCGGATCTTCGCCGACCTGGCCGATTTCGAGAAGTTCCTCGCCGGCGGTCAGTTAGAGCAGTTGCTCACCGAAAAGAAAGCCCGCGGCCGTAAGGCCCATTACAGGTGAACGATCGGAGGGGTGATCATGGTATCATCATCAACCGGGTGCCACTGATACTATGCCCACTAAGTTAATGCGCTAGCGCGTAGGGAGCCCTACAGGCCGACTGGTAATCGGCGAGCAAAATGGGCTATGAACTACATCGGCACAATCCGCGCGAGCGCATTAACTTAGTGCGCTTGGTATGATACGCTGGTCCGAGCGGCAAGCGAGGATTCGCCGGAGCGCAGGCGGAGCCGAACGTACCAGTGCGGCAGGTTGTGGGATCCCGCCGGTACCCGCGGACACAACACTGGTACGCAAGCGTACCAGTGGCACCCGAGGTTAGAATTACCCGGACATTCAGCCATGAAACACATGCTGGAAATGACATGCGATGAGTTGTCGGCCGCGATCAAGGCTCTCGGTCTGCCGGCATTCCGGGGCAGGCAGATCTTCCAGTGGATCTGGGACAAGCGAGTCGGCGACTTCGCGGCCATGACGAACCTGTCCAGGGATTTGCGCGAGAGGCTCGCCGGGACGATGACGGCGCTGACCGGCCGGATCATCCGAAGCCGCGAGGCCTCCGACGGGGTCATCAAGCTGCTCATCGAGTGGCCCGACGGCGAGCGGATCGAGACGGTGATGATCCCCACGCGACCGGGAGAGGCCCCCTCCGCCCGCCGGACGGCCTGCATCTCCACGCAGGTCGGCTGCGCCGTCGGCTGCGTCTTCTGCGCGTCGGGCCTCGAAGGCGTCAGCCGCGATCTGACGGCCGGCGAGATCGTCGAGCAGGTGTACCTGTGGGACACGCAGCCGGGCGCCGCACGCGTGACGCACGTGGTCCTGATGGGCATGGGCGAGCCCCTGGCGAACTACGAGGCCACCGTCGCGGCTGTGCGGATCCTCATCGACCCCGACCGGGGCGGCCTGTCCGCCCGGCACATTACGCTATCGACGGTGGGGCTGCCCGATCAGATCCGCCGGCTGGCCGGCGAGGGCATTCCGCTGAACCTGGCGATCAGCCTGCACGCCCCCAACGATGAACTCCGGCGCCGGCTCATCCCGGCAGCCACAGGTGTGTCGATCGACGAGTTGATCGACGCCGGGTGCGAGTACTTCAGCCGCACCGGCCGGGAACTGACGCTGGAGTACGTGCTGCTGGCCGGGGTGAACGATTCGCCCGCCTGCGCCGAGCAGTTGGCCGACCTCACACGCCGGCTTCGCTGTAACGTGAACCTGATCCGCTACAATCCCGTGGCGGGGCTGCCGTTCAGCCGGCCCGCCGAGCGGGAGGTCGTGGCGTTCCGCGACCGGCTGCGCCGGCTGGGCGCCAACGTGCAGATCCGCGCCAGCCGCGGCGCCGACGCCGACGCCGCCTGCGGGCAACTCCGCAGAACGGGGGTTTCGTCGTGACAAGCGGGCCGCCATGGGCACAATAAGACATATGGAGACCCGGTTGAGGAGGTCTGAGCCGATCGCCCCGAAGATGCAACAACCTGCGCCCGACCCCCCGACCGGCGAGCCAGACGACCGCGGGCCGCAGCCGGCCACGCCGGCAGGCGCGGCGAGCCGGTGGACCGAAACCGACGAGGACGTCCGGCTCATGCTCGCGTTCCAGGCCGGCGACGAATCGGCCTTCGCCAAGATCGTCGAGCATAACCAGGCGCGGGTCTACGGCGTCGTGCACCGGTTCTGCGCCGGACGGGGCGACGTGGAGGACATCGTCCAGGAGGTCTTCCTCCGGGTCTTCCGAAGCGCATCGCGATACACGCCAACCGCCAAGTTCTCCACGTGGCTGTACCGGATCGCGGCCAACCTGAGCCTCAGCGCCCTGCGATCGGCCGGCAAACTCAAGACCACCACCCTGCGGATCGCCGGCCCGAGCGGGGAATCCGACCAAAGGGATCGCGAACTCGAGGATGCAAACGCCGTGGCCCCCGACGAGGCGATCCAGGTGGCCGAACTGGCCGAACAGGTCCGCGAGGCCGTCGAGCAACTGCCGGAGAGCCAACGCATTGCGATTATCCTAAGCCGTTATGAAGACATGCCATACGAGCATATAGCCGAAGTGATGGAGTGCTCCACCATGGCAGTCAAGAGCCTCCTGAGCCGGGCGAGGACCAACCTGAGACGCGCCCTGGCGCGACATCTGAGACCGTGAGAAAATAGCTAAAAAAAAGCGTTCTTGGCGAATCCGCCGCCCCAAAGGCGGGTT
>JAUWQU010000113.1 GCA_030610965.1 Phycisphaerae bacterium | reverse complement strand
GAGCCCGCAGGTGCCGGCCGCCCCATCGCTAGCGGCATGTTGCCAAGTCGCCGCCGTTGGGGTAGAACCTCACACATGAATCCGTTGGAAACCTATCTTCGGGACTTGCGGGACATTCACTCGACGGGGGCTGCGGTCCCTGAGACTTCTTACTATGGTTGCCTCGAACGGCTGCTGAACGAAATCGGCAAGACGCTCAAGCCAAAGGTCCGCTGTGTCATCAATCTGGCCAACCGCGGTGCCGGTATACCCGATGGCGGACTATTCACGCCCGACCAGATCAAGAAGCACGACCTCAACCCAATGCAGGGGCAGGCACCGTCGCGCGGAGTGATCGAAGTCAAGAGCACTTCCGATGATGTGGAAACCATCGCCGCGAGCGAGCAGGTTGCCCGGTACTGCAAGAAGTACGGGCTGGTGCTGGTGACCAACTACCGGGACTTCACGCTCGTCTCCCGTGACCCATCCGGCAAATTGAGCTTGTTGGAATCGTACCGCCTGGCACCCAGCGAGGGGGAATTCTGGGCGTCGGCCGCGCACCCCCGCTCGGCCGCGGAACAACACGGCGAGCGATTCACGGGCTACCTCCAGCGCGCCATGCAGCACAATGCCCCCCTGGCAGACCCGAAAGACCTCGCCTGGTTCCTGGCCTCCTACGCCCGTGACGCCCTGGCCCGCGTGAAGGGGAGCAACCCGTCTTCGTCTTCGACTTCGCCGCGGCAGGTTCTGCCCGCCATGGCTAACCTGCGGCGAACGCTGGAGGAGTCACTCGGCATGAAGTTCCGGGGAGATCGCGGGGAACACTTCTTCGAGTCCACGCTGATCCAGACCCTTTTCTACGGCGTGTTCTCCGCATGGGTGCTGTGGGCCAAAGAGCATCCGCCGACCGACAAGACCCAGTTCGACTGGATGCACTCCGCCTCGTACCTGCGTGTCCCGGTCCTGCGAAAACTGTTCCACGAGGCCGCCGACCCCGGCCAGCTTGACGCCCTTAACCTCTCCGAGGTTCTCAACTGGGCCACCACCGCCCTGAACCGCGTGGACCGCGCCGCCTTCTTCGATAAGTTCCAGCAGCACCACGCCGTCCAGTATTTCTACGAGCCGTTCCTTGAAGCCTACGACCCCGAGCTCCGCAAGCAACTCGGCGTCTGGTACACCCCGCCGGAAATCGTCCAGTACATGGTCAAACGCGTGGACCGCGTCCTCCGCGAGGAACTCGCCATCGAGGACGGCCTGGCCGACCCGCGAGTCTACGTACTGGACCCCTGCTGCGGAACTGGCGCATTCCTTGTCGGCGTGCTCGACCTTATCGCCGAAACGCTCCGAGAAAAGGGCGGCGACGCACTGCTCAGCCACGACCTCAAACAGGCCGTCTGCGGAAATAAGGACGTCGAACCACGCATATTCGGCTTCGAGATTCTCCCGGCCCCATACGTCGTCAGCCACCTACAACTCGGCCTGCACCTTGCCGACCTCCACGTGCCGCTGACCGGCAAGCAGCGGGCCGGCGTCTACCTGACCAACGCGCTGACCGGCTGGGAGCCGCCAAAGGAGCCCCAGGCCCGCCTGCCGTTCGTCGAGTTCCAGGAAGAGCACGACGCGGCCGACAGCGTCAAACAGTCCTCGCCAATCCTCGTGATCCTCGGCAACCCGCCGTATAACGGCTTTTCCGACGTTGAAATGGGCGAGGAACGCGACCTGTCGCTGGCCTACCGCGAGACGAAAAAGGCCCCCAAGCCCCAGGGCCAGGGCCTTAACGACCTCTATGTCCGCTTCTTCCGCATGGCCGAGCGGCGAATCGTGGACAAGACCCACAAGGGCATCGTCTGCTTCATCTCCAACTACTCCTGGCTGGACGGCCTCAGCCACACCGGCATGCGCGAGCGGTATATCGAGGCGTTCGACCACATTTGGATAGACAATTTGCACGGCGACCGGATTATCTCAGAGTATGCGCCGGATGGGCGGTCCAGCGAAACGGTGTTCGCGATACAGGGACAGTCGCCAGGGATCAAGGTCGGCACTGCCATATCGCTGTTTGTGAAGACCGAACAAGGGAACCAACCGGCCGAAATATACTACAGGGATTTCAACCACGCCCGCGCTGTTGAACGAAGGGCGGCGCTGATTGCCAGCGCCAACGATCAAGATGAAGGTCATTACAACGTGTTGATGCCGCTTGCGCAGATCGGATTCCCTTTCAAGCCGCGCGCGGTGGGATCCAATTACCTGAAGTGGCCGTTGCTGCCGGAACTGCTCCCGACTTCTTTCCCGGGAATCCAGCCCTGCCGGGACGACGGCGTCGTTACCATCGACCAGGATCGGCTTGTTGCTCGCATGACCAAGTATTTCGACCCCAAGGTCAGCCACGAAGAGATGCGGGGTGTCTGCCCCTGCCTGATGGAGAATTCGGCAGGCTTCAATGCTTGCGAAGCCCGCCAGCAACTCCAAAAACGGGGTCTTCTGCATGAGAACGTAGTCAGATATCTCTATCGGCCCTTCGACATCCGATGGCTCTATTGGGAACCGGAGACCAAACTCCTGGATCGGAACCGTGCTGATTACGTTGCCCAGATTCGGCCCGGGAGCCTCTGGCTTGCGGCGGCACAGAGGAATAGGAGAGATTTCGATCCGCCCATTGCCTCCGTCTTGCACAGTTCCCGGCATGTGATTGAGCGCGGCGCTAACATGTTCCCGCTGATGGTTCACCGGACAGGGAAACAAGCAAAGCTCTTCGGCGAGGACAGCAGTTCCTCGAAGCCGAACCTATCTGAAAAGGCAGTCGCCTACCTGCAAGGGTTGTGGTATGCGGACCTGAGCGCCGGGGCGGAGTGCCTATTCCACCACATTCTGGCGGTACTTCACGCGCCAGCGTACAGGGAGGAAAATGCCGGGGCGTTGCGTCAGGACTGGCCGCGAATCCCGCTACCCGCAACGCGGGAGGCGCTGGAGGCGTCGGCAGCGCTCGGCCTGCGGATCGCGGCGCTGCTGGATGTGACACAGGCCGTCAAGGGCGTCACGACCAGCAAGATCGCCCCGGAACTCAAGACAATCGGCCTGATAACCAAGCGTGGCACGGGCATTCATGCCACTGAGCAGATCAACGATTCCGACGACCTGGCCGTCACCGCTGGCTGGGGCAATCCCGGCCGGGGCGGAATCACCATGCCCGCCGGCGGCAAGGCTGTTGCCCGCAGTTTCTCACCCGAGGAGCTTATCGCCCTTTGCGGCGAACCCGACCCGCCCGAAGAAACCCAGGCCATTACGCTGCTTGGCGGCACGACCTTCGACATCTACCTCAACGACCGCGTGTACTGGCGGAACATCCCCGCGGCCGTGTGGGAATACACGCTGGGCGGCTACCAGGTCATCAAGAAGTGGCTCAGCTACCGCGAGCACAAGATGCTAGGCCGGGCGCTGCGGGCCGACGAGGCCCGCTACGTCACCGAAATGGCCCGCCGCATCGCGGCGATTTTGCTGCTTCGAAGCCAACTGGATAGCAACTACGAAGGGATTTCCAGGAGAGAAAGCGTTACAGTGACGAAAGGCGAAAGGTAAAAGCCGCATGAACTATCTTAACTACGATTTGCAACTCTCACCTGGCGATGTCGTAGTGGTGGAGCTTGATAAGCAAGCCAATGTCAAGCTCTTGGATGAATCCAACTACCAACAATATAAGACGGGGCAGGCACACCGATACTATGGCGGGCTAGCCAAGGCAAGCCCTGTCCGGTTACCCGCTCCCCATGCTGGTCGTTGGCATCTCGTCGTTGACCTCGGGGGGTATCCAGGAAATGTCCGTGCCTCAGTTAATGTCTTGAAGGGATAGCACATGTCTGAACAAACAGGTTCAACTCCTTTGCAACCAGCAATCCGATTCGGCAGGATGTGCGAGTTACGGATTCACCTGATAAACGACGCAGAACTGAAAGACTTGACGAAAGGTGGTATTGACTCAACCTGCCTCAATTTGTGCTTGTTCTGTCTTTCCGCATTCATCAGTTTTCTCATTATGATTACGACGAATTTGATTCAACCTGTTTGGAAGTTCTGCGTTTTCACGATAATTACGTGCGTCACAGGACTTGCAGGGGGCATTCTATTCGTGTTCTGGTTGGTCCTCTGGTGCTCAGAAAGAAAAAGAAAGAAACAGTTGGTCAAAACGATTCAAGACAGGATGGTGCCCGCCGAAGGGACGCAAGAGCCATTGCCTGTAGATTCAACAGACCAAGATCCGAAGTGACTGTTCGCGAGCCAGCGCCCGACTCTCCGTCGCCCCGGGGCTCTGGGAAGAAGAGCATTGTTCCGGGGGTTCGCGAGTACACTCACCCCCGGCTACGCGCTGCCGGCCCTTCGGGCCTGAGACAACCGCCGCGCGCCCTGTCCCGCCGTTTCTTCTCCGATGTCCGTGTTCACGGTTCCCGACTCCGCCGTTTCCCCTTTGCGAGTTGTTCCAGCCGTCATGGCTCAGCGTGGACGGTGCGAAGCCTTTGGAGTGCGGCGAGCTCTCGCCGCTTTCAGACGTCGCGGAGCGACGACGTTAAGCCATCGCCATGACAGCCCAAGCCCGGAGCGGCCAGCCGAACTCATCGGCGGCGCAGTAACAGTATCGCTTGCTACTCCGCGAAGCTGCTTCGTGACGAAGCACGAGTCGCGACGTGTCAAAGCGGCGAGAGCTCGCCGCACTCCAAATTAAGCAACAGCATCGCTTCGCGACGTGTCAAAGCGGCGAGAGCTCGCCGCACTCCAAATTAAGCAACAGCATCGCTTCGCGCGACGTCCCTCCCGCTGTCGTCCCGCCGCTGGCACAACGGAAAGCTATTCCCTTACCGGCTCCGGTTCGAAGCTGTCGAACACACTGATCTGATCGGTCTTGTAACTCGCGACAGTCTTGCGAAACGCCGTGTCCGCCTCCCGCTCAAACCAGGCCGCGGAACACCACCGATAGTTGACGGCGGCCGCGACCAGGCCGTGCTGAACCGGAATCGGGGGACATCTTACTAATTAAATCCTGACCGCACGGCGGTGAGGCCGCGTTGGAGCGTAGCGGGTCTGCGATGCCGCCGACCCCAACGGGTACGTCACGTGGGACTACGGCCTGACCGGTAGCGGTCCGGCAGTTCTTCTTGTTGTTCCTGAAGCCTGAAGTCTGAAGCCTGAAGTCTGCCTGCCTGCACGCTCCAAAGCACGGCGGCTCCGCGAGCGACCTCCGCGCGAGGGCGTTATTTTGTCGGCTCGGCCTTTTCGGCTGGGGCGGCCAGGGCCTTGTCGAGCGTGCCTTCGAGGTCCTGGCGGGCCTTTTCGGAGAAGATTCGCCCGTCCTTGCCTATCACCCATATGGCCGGGATGCCGCGGACGCCGTACTGCACGGCTGTCGGGTCCTGCCAATACTTGCCGCTGTAGGCGTGCGTCCAGGGCATGTCGTTCTTCTTGACGAAGTCGATAAGGCGCTGCTTCTGGCCGGCCTTGTCGAGGCTGATGCCGACGAACTCAACGCCCTTGTCCTTGTACTGTTTGTAGACCTTCTTTATGTGCGGCAGGTAGCGGATGCACGGCCCGCACCACATGGCCCAGAAGTCGATCACGACCACCTTGCCAAGTCGGTCGCCTGGCAGGCTGAGCTTGGCGCCGTCGGTGAGCGTCAGGTCCGCGACGAACATCGGATGCCGCCCCATGCGCCGCAGGTAAGTGTTGATCTGCGGGTCCTTGGAGTACTGCTTGTCCATCGTATCGAGATACTCGGCCTCCAGATCCTTCAGTCCGGCCTTCTTGGCAAGCTCGGAAGCCCGGACCAGCGCTACGCCAATCGCGTCGGTCTTGGCGTATGGCTTGAGGAAGGCGCGAATCTGTTTCTCGGCGTCCTTGGCGATCTTTCCGCCGGCCGGGGCGACCTTCTCGACGGTCACGAAGTAATCCGGCGTGACTTTCGCTTCGAGCGGGGCGTTCGAGGCGAGCATCCGCTTGGCAATCGCCTGGCGCTGGGCTTTTGCGTCCGCGCTGGGTTTGTAGCGGACGATGAAGTCCGCCGCCACCAGCATCCGCCGCTGGATCTCGTAAAGGTTGGGGGCCTTGGGGTACTTGGCCTCGGCGCCCTGGCCGAACTCGATGACCTTGCCCATCTGCTTGGCCTGGAGGTCGATGTACTCCTGGCGCGACTTGGCCTGTCGGGTCGGGCGGAACGCCTGCTCCATCTTGGTGATGACTGTCTTCGGAACGTTAGCGTCCTTATCCTGCGCGGCCGCCGGCAGCGGCGAAACCGCCAGCAGGAAACCGATCGCCAGCACGGCCGTGAGCATTCTCGTAAACGACATTTCATTATCTCCTCTTAGAACCCAGGTAAGCTTGCATTCCATTCTAGCAACGCAAGGGGGCATTATAGATTGCAGGGCGGGCAATACCAAGGGAATGTGCGCAGGGGGCGGGTACTTGGAGATTCTCTCCCCCCGGGCGCAGCCGGGGGGCTTTGGGCGGGATCATCAGGTCGTCAGGCGATTGCGCCGCGGTCTTGAGCCTGATTTCGCGGGCATGTCAGTACGTCAGGTTGCGGCGGGGTGAGGCGGTGAAGACCAGCGGGCTGGTCTGGCCGTCGATGGTGTAGTATGTCGTGCACACCACTCGCTGTGTACACCAGAGGCCCTCGCCGTTCTGCATGACGTTGTACGTTATGTAGAAGCCGGACAGCGTGACCTCGGTGGATGAGTCGAAGAGCGTTGTGGTGGTGTTCTTGCCGGTGTCGGTGTAATGAAGGCTGTAGGTGAGTTGTTTTTGGCCCGTGTCGTAGTCGTAGATGATTTCCTGGAGCCCGTTCGCGTTGGCGGGGGGGGTTATGACGATCTTGTTGTCGCCGACGGTGTAGTCGACGGCCTCGGCCTGGCGGAGCTCGCGCTGAACTCGCATCGCCAGCGTGCGAGAGGCCTGGTTTACGGCCGCGGCGTTCTGGTTCTGCTGGTAGGAATCAAGCGAGGCGCGCATGGCAACCGCGATCGAAGTCAGCAGCATTGACACCAGCAGCAGTGCCATGAGCAGCTCGACTATCGTAAAGCCGCCTCGGCCGTCCTGGGCGCCGCGTGTATGTTTCTGTGCGTTCATGATGATGGCCTTTTCTCCCGTCGGGGTTGCAGGCGCCGGGCCTGCCCGGGCGCCTTTTCGCCGGCCGGGGTGTCTATTTCTCCGTGGGCTTCTTGGTCACAATCCAGCCGCTGCCGACGATAAACTTGTTGCGATGCTTTATGTCGACGTTGACGTATATGACCTCGCTGGTCCCGGCCGAGACGATGCTGCCCAGGTCGTCGGGGTCTCTCCAGGTCATCGAGATGGTCTGGCTCCAGGACGGCAGGGTCGAGATGGCGTATCCCTGCCCGTCCCGCGGCGGGCAATAGGTCACGTCCATCAGGTCGTCGAGGTCGTCCACCCATATCTGGGGGTCGGATCCGTCTTGTCCGGGCTGGTTGCCCAGGTCCCCGGCGTCCTGGTCGCGGAATGGCAGCGACAGCGTCCACTCGCGGATCTCCTGGGCGAGGAACGTTCCCTGGGTGAGTTTCGTTCCGGCGTCGTTGACGCGGGTGTTGGACCCTACCGAAGTCATCATCGCCACCAAGGCCAGGCCGACCAGAACGGTTGCCACCACTACTTCGATAAGCGTGAAGCCTCCCAGGCCGCGCCTTGCTGTCGTGAATGTCATGATATGTCCTCTCGATCGTCCTCCGGTTTGTCAGTTCTTGGTCATGATCGTCGAAAGCTTGAAGATCGGCAGCAGGACGCTGGCGACGATTACGCCCACGATGGCGCCCATGACGATCATCATGATCGGTTCGATCATGCCGGTCACTGCCTTGATGGTTGCCTTCAGCTCTCGCGCGTAGAACTCCGAGACGTCCTGGAGCACGTTGCCGAGGTTGCCGGATTCCTCGCCCGCCGAGACCATCTGGACCACGTTGGACGGCAGCAGTGTCTGGTTTCGCAGGGGCTCGACGATCTTTCCGCCCTGCTTGACCGACTCGTACACCTTCTGCCACAACTCCTTGTGCAGTGTGTTGCCGACCACCTCGGAGGTTATGGTGAGCGTCTCGAGCATCGGCACGCCGGCGCTGACCAACTCGCCCAGCGTGCTCAGGCCGCTGGAGATGTACAGGGCGCGGAACATCTTGCCCATCAGCGGGACCTTCAGCTTGAACGTGTCCCACGCGCGCCGGCCGAAGACCGTTCGCTTGAACATTATGAAGCCCGTGGTGCTCCCCGCCAGCATGGTCAGCAGCACCCACCAGTAGTTGATGAGGATGCCGCTGAGGCCCATGACAAACTTGGTGATGCCGGGCAGGTACTTTTCCTTTCCCTCGAACAGCGGCATGAGCCTGGGCAGTACGAACGTCAGCAGCACTATGGTGGTCGCCACGGCCATCACGCCGATGATGCACGGGTAGATCATCGCGCCGATCACCATTCGCCGGGTGTCGGCCTGCTGGTCGAGGAACTCTGCCAGCCGTTCGAGCATCCGCCCGAGGTCGCCGGACATTTCCGATGCGCGGACCATGTTGACGTACAGCGGGCTGAAGACCTTGGGGTGCTTGGCGAGCGCCTCGGAGAACGGCTGGCCCGCCTCGACGTCGGCCTTGACCTGGTGGATGATCACGCGGAACTTGGTGTTTTTGACGCCGTCGCCGATTCCGGCGATGGCGTTGCGTATGTTGATGCCCGCCTTGATCATC
>JAUWQU010000473.1 GCA_030610965.1 Phycisphaerae bacterium | reverse complement strand
GGGGGGTGGTATGCAGCCAGACATAGCATCCGCTGGCTCCCTGCAGCCATTGAAAGTGGTAGTATCCGCCCGAGCCCCCGGGCCGCCGCCGCTCCTTTGGGTTTGGCAGTTGGCGGATGTTTCCCCAGTTATCGTCAGGCCAGCAAATGATGACATCGTCAGGGACCCGCAGGTCCCGGTTGTACAACCCCAGTATTTCGGTGTAGGCAATCAGCACCTGGGGCACTTCGGCGGGCTTGGGGTTCACCCAATCGCGTAAGATCTTGCGCTGATCGACAAAGATCTTTTCCAATCCCGATACGGTTACATCACGGCCGGCCATGTCGTCTTTTCCGCGTTTCCCGATGGTATATACATTTTCATATTTCCCGTTGGCCTTAACGCGGTCTTCCCAATACTTGTAGATGTGGCCCTTGTTGGTCAGATAGTTCCAGGGCTCTCCCGGGTATTCTGTGTCCCATTCCGCGCCGCCTATGTTATTGCGCAGCATGGGCTCGATGTGTGAGGTCCCCATCACGATGGCGTATTCGTCGGCCACCACCTTGTTGCGGTCGTAGTAGTTAAATGGAATTGTCCCCGGGTGCATGGCCGGCCAGATATGGTTGGCCTTAAGCCGCAGCAGCAGTTCGAATATCCTGCTGTAGGTCTTTGGCCCCAGCCCCTGCCCCTCTTGGGGCGCATAGGTCTTCATCGCCCAGGGCCTTATGCCCCACATCTCATCGTTGATAAAGATGCCGCGGTATTTTACCGAGGGTGGCCCTTCCCGATAGGCCCCCTTCTTTACCACCAGGGCCGTTTGCTTGCGGGGATGGACGTCCGCAAACCAGTACCAGGGAGACACCCCCATGTTTTCCGATACATCGAACAGGCCATAGATGGCGCCCCTCCTGTCGCTTCCCGCGATTACGAGTCCTGTCTCCACTCCGGGTAATGGATTGGGTACGACCTGGATGAGGAAGGTTTCCCACTTTCCCCGGACTTGACGTACGTCGAGTTTGCCCGCCGTCACCAGATCCTTGATCACCTGGCATTTCTCCAGGGACCCCACGATCACCGCGTGGCTGGAAAGCCCGGCGACCGTGTTCTTAAGGGAGGGCTTCCTGCCGGTGACTCGTTCCACATCTTGAGCAAACAGCGAGGCGGCATTACGTACAGCCAGGGCCTCCGCTTGGCTCACATACACATCCGCCGCGGATGCGCCCCACGACAATTTGAAGTCGCCGTCCTTAAAGGACGTGGTTACGAATTCCTGGACTCCACGGGCGAAGGCATGAGTATTCAGGAGCATGAGCAGTAAGATAATGGATTTCTTCATTTTAGCCTTCGTACTTGGGAGGAATCAGGGTCGCTGTAACCAGCAGGGCGATTCAGGCCTTTCTCCGGGATTTCCCAGATGGGCTTCAGCCTATGAGCGCCGTGGGCTTTCTGTCGCCGTCGGCGGCAATTGCTCCTCGGCGCCGAGTTCTTCCATTGTCTTGGCCGTGCCGGCCCGGCCGACGAGGATAATGGTGTCGCCAACTGCCAGGCGGACGTCGGGTTTGGGCTGGTAGACTCTCTGGCCGCCCTCTCGCTGCATGGCGACCACGTGTACGCCGAAGCGGTTGGGCAGTTGCAACTCCCGCAGCGTCTTATCGACCAGCGGCGAGTTGGGGCCGATCTTGATCTGATCGACGGCCAACTCGTCGCCGGTCTGGGCCATTTCCGTGAAGTCCACCACGGCTGGGCGGAGGACCACCTGGGCCATGCGGTTGGCCCCGATGGCCTGGGGGCAGACAACCCGGCTGGCGCCGGCCCGGCGGAGTTTGCTCTCCGAGGCCGACTGCTGGGCGCGGGTGATAATCCGCAGGCCGGGATTGGCGGCTCGAGCGCATAGGGTAACAAAGACGTTCTCGGCGTCCGTCGTCAGGGCCGCGACGAGCGACTCGGCCCGGCCCACGCCGGCCAGGTCAAGCACATCCTCTTCCTGGGCGTCGCCTTCGACGTAGAGCAGCCCCGCCTGGCGGGCGGCTGCGATTGCCTCGGCCGACTGATCGACCACCACCACATCACGCCCGGCCTGCTTGAGCTTGTCGGCGACCATGCCGCCAACCCGCCCGCAGCCGCACACAATCACGTGCCCTGTCAGCTTGGCTATTTTCTGCTGCAATTGCTGTCTCCCAAATACCTCGCGGATCTGCGCCTCGACAAAGACCGCCACCACGCCGCTGACCACCATCGCGACAATCGCCATGCCGAAAATGATGACGAAGATGCTCCAGATTCTCCCGCCGTCGGACAAAGGCCCGTTGACCTCGCCATAGCCGACGCTGGTAATCGTGATAACCGTCATGTAAACGGCATCCAGCAGCGTGTAGCCCTTTTCGATGACCATGTACCCGCCGGTTGAGACGACGAGGAATATCAGCAGGGCGATCAAGAGCATTATCAGCCGCTGAAGCCACAGCCGCTTCCGCTGGCCGGAAGGAGTGCGCTTGCCGTCGGAACCGGAATGGAACAAAATCTTTGGCATTGTCTCGTAGGATTATACTCGCCGGCTACGGCTTGGGTAAAGTTGCTCGATCATCTTGGCCGATAGATAATCCCGACAAGTTTGACGGGGCGAACCGCGTCGGGTAACCGACAGGTGGCTCTTCTATTGGTATATATAAATACCGCAGTAGTAGTAATAGGGCCTGTCAGTTGTGTGAAGTCTTCGGACGACGACGGCAACAGCATTTTCCACAGGCGATTACAGCAAGTTTTCCGCCGCGGGCGTTGTGGATAACCTGTAGGTTTCCCTGTAGGCACGGCCGGCTTGGCCGGGGGCAATCCACGAGGCGTTTTCGATATCGTTCCAAACCGGCATGCCAGCCGTAGGCAACAAAGACGGCCTCAACAGGTATCCAGGAGTTATCCACGACAGGTTGTTGAGAAATCTCAGCCAGCGGTTTGCGCATACAACCCCGGCCGAGTCGCCGCCGAGGCGCGCCTGTGGATAACTTGTGGAACACATTTCCCGCCCGCTACGTAAATCCGGCGGGAAAACTATCACGAAGTAGCCTGAATTTCCTGGGCGAGCCGTTCCAGCGTGGCCTGGAGAAGGACATCCTCTTCCCGTAGAGCCCGGATGGTGCGGTCCGCGTGCAGGACGGTCGTGTGATCGCGCCCGCCGAAGTATCCGCCGATCTCCTCGAGGCTGTGGCGCGTGAGATTCCTGGCCAGGTACATGCACACCTGCCGCGGAAAGGCGATGGACCGGGTGCGTTTCTTGGACTGGAGGTCCGCCAGGCGAACGTTGTAGCGCGAGGTGACGACCTTGAGAATGTCCTCGATGGTGACCTCGCGCCGGCTGTTGGCTACCTCGGAGCCCATGGCCTGCTGGGCCAGGTCAAGGTCGATGGGGCGATCGGTAACCTGCGCCAGCATCGTGACCTTGGCGATGGCGCCCTCCAGCTCGCGGGCGTTTGACTCTATCACCCCGGCCAGGAAGCACACCACGTCCTCGGGCATGTCTATATTGCGGGCCCTGGCCTTCTTGCGGAGAATCGCCACGCGCGTCTCGTAGCAGGGCTTGTCGACCCGGGCGACCAGGCCCCAGTTGAACCGGCTGATCAGCCGCTCTTCGAGTGCCGACATCTCCGCCGGGCCGCGATCGCTGGACAGGATGATCTGCTTGTGCGACTGGTAGAGCGTGTTGAAGGTGTGGAAGAACTCCTCCTGCGACTGCTCGTGCTTGGCCAGGAACTGGATGTCGTCGATGGCCAGCACGTCGGCGTGGCGGTACTGGAAGCGGAAGTCGTGCATCCTGCCGTTGGAGATGGCCTCGATGAAGTCGTTGACGAACTGCTCGCAGGTGAGGATGCAGAGATTCGCCTGGGGGTTGTTCTGGACGATCTGACGGCACGTGGCATGCAGCAGGTGGGTCTTGCCCAGCCCGACGGCTCCGTGGAGGAACAGCGGGTTATACGTTCGGCCGGGGGATTCGCTGACGGCCTGGCAGGCCGCGTGCGCCAGCCGATTGCCCGGGCCCGTGACGAAGGACTCGAAGCGGTACTCCTCGTTGCAGGGCAGTGCGGGTTCGGCGCCCTCGATACTGTCGTGGATGTACTGGCCGGGCCTCTCGGCCGCGTCGGCCTGGGCCTTGGTGAGGAAGCACACGCCGATGAGCCTGCCGGTGGCGGCTTGTGCGGCGTCGGTGAACAGGCGCGTCGCATGGCGGCGGCAATACGTTAGCTCGCCCGCACCGGGGACCTGGATTTCGAGCAGCCCGTGCTCGAGCGAGATTGGTTCGAGCTCCGTAAACCAGGGGCGGATGAGATTGCCG
>JAUWQU010000001.1 GCA_030610965.1 Phycisphaerae bacterium | reverse complement strand
GACCACTCGTTTTCGCAAGTCCATCGAATAGCTTTTCATACACACATCATCGGCAATCTTCACGATATTAGTTAAACTGCTCTAAGTGGTCGTTGCGCTCATATGGAGGGTCTTTGAGTCCTGTGCGGTGCCTGGCCGGGTGGTTTTCGCGGTGGCGCGGCGGTAAAACAACGAAGGCCCGCCTTGGCGGGCTCTCGTCGTCGGCTGGACTGGAGATGAGGGGGCTCGAACCCCTGACCTTCGCATTGCGAACGCGACGCTCTCCCAACTGAGCTACATCCCCGACGTGCCTGAGATTCTATAGATATTTTCCCGTCGGGTCAACGACGGACTTGGTCATTCACTTGGCCACCTGCCCGGCGGGGCGGTATGTGCAGGCCGGCTCGGCGGCCAGGAAGTTGCCCGTCAGCGCGTACGCCCTGGCGCGGCAGCCGCCGCAAAGGCTCTTGTATTCGCACCGCCCGCACTTGCCCAGCAGTTTTTCGTAGTCGCGAAGCTTGGCGAAGACTTCCGCGTTTCGCCATATCTCGGCGAAGGGCTTCTCGCGCACCGAGCCGCAGTGAACCGGCAGGTAGCCGCACGGGAAGACTACGCCCTTGTGGCTGACGAACGCGACTGAAACGCCGCACATGCACCCGCGCCCGTGTTGGCTGGGCATGGCAGGGCCCGGGCCGCCGGCCGCCTCTGCCCGCTGGGCGGCCAGGCGGTAATAGTGCGGCGCGCACGTGGCCTTGAGTTCGATATGCCCGTCGGCCTGGCGGTCCAGAACCCAGTTGAGCACCTCCTCGTACTGCTCGGGGGCGATCTGATGACTCTCGCTGATTTCCATTCCGCAGCCCACCGGCACCAGCAGGAACAGGTGCAGCGCCTCGACGTCGATGCCGCGGACCATCGCGTAGAGGTCGTCGAGTTGATCGATGTTATGGGCGGCGATGGTGGCGTTCACCTGCATGGGCATTGACTCAGCCCGCAGCGCCTTGATGCCCGCCAGGGCCCGCGCGAAGGCGCCATCGACGCGGCGAAACGCGTCGTGCGTGGCCGCGTCGGCGCCGTCGAGGCTTATCGACACCCGCCGAAAGCCGGCCGCGGCGATTCGCTTGGCCAGCGGCGCATCCACCAGCGTGCCGTTTGTGGCCAGCGCCGTCGGCAGGCCGAGCGCCTTGGCGTGCTGGGCCAGGATATCCCAGTCGTCCCGCATCAGCGGCTCACCGCCGGAAAAGACGATGATCGGTTTGCCCAGCGAGGCCGTCGAGTCCAGCACTCGCCGGAACTCGGCCGTGGTCAGGTCTTCCCTGGCCGCCTCGTCGGCCGTCTCGATCCGCCGGCAGTGCGAGCAGGCAAGGTTGCACCGCACGGTCGACTCCCAGAACAGCAGTCGAAGCGGCGGGGGGGTGCTGGTCGGGTGGTTTTTCGGATGTCCTGTCATATTCGCACGTTTCTTCTCTCGCGGAGGGCGTCGGGCACGGGAAAAGAAGAAGAAAAAGAAGCTGGATGGGGATTACACGGATTAAGGGATTACGTGGATAGAAGCATATATGCCTTCTCTTTAATCCATGCAATCACGTAATCCATGTAATCCCTGTCTCTCTTTTGTTCTTCTTTTCTCGGCGTTCTCTGCGTCCTCCGCGATTAATCCGCCTTTTTTATTCGGGGGCTATTTCCTCGTCGGTCAGGTAGCACGCGGGGTCGTCGCCCCACATGTCGCCGGTGGCGGCTTCGGCGCGGGCGCGGAAGTTGCCGTTGCACACGCTCAGCCAGCGGCAGTGCATGCAGCGGCACTTCATGTGCTGCTTGCGATTGCGCAGCTTGCTCAGCAGCGGCTCGTTCGGGTCGGCCCATATCTCGCTGAAGGGCCGCTCGCGGACGTTGCCAAGCACGTGGTGCCGCCAGAACTGGTCGGGCAATACATCGCCGTTCCAACTCACGCAGCCGATGCCGACACCCGTGGAGTTGCCGCCGTTCATGTTCAGCAGATCCAGGCAGTCGGGCGCGCGCTCGGGGTTGTCTTTGAGCATTCGCATGTATACGTACGGGCCGTCTGCGTGGTTGTCGACCGTCAGCACCTCGATGGCCTTGCCGGCGTCGTGAAGGGCCTTGGTGCGGTCGATAATGAGGTCTACCGTCTCCCGCGTCTGGGCGTTGGTAAGCGTGGCCGCGCGGAGCTTGTCGCCCCGGCCGGTGTATGCGAGGTGGTAGAAGCACGCCCGCCCAATGCCCTCTCGCTCGATGAGGTCGAAGATGCCCGGCAGGTCCGCGACGTTCTGCTTGTTAAGCGTGAACCGCAGGCCGACCTTCACACCGACGGCCAGGCAGTTGCGGATGCCCTCCAGGGCATCTTGAAAGCAGCCGACCACGCCGCGGAACTTATCGTGTACGGGCTCGAGTCCGTCGAGGCTGACGCCGACGTAGCTTAGGCCCACGTCGGCGAGTTTCTCGGCGACGGGGCGCTTTATCAACGTGCCGTTGGTGCTGATGACCGCCCGCAGGCCCGCGGTGCGGGCGTGGGCGATAAGCTCCATCACGTCCGGCCGCATCAGCGGCTCGCCGCCGGAGAACAGGATCACCGGGCTGCCGAATTGGGCGATGTCGTCGATCATCGCCCGGCCCTCGTCGCCGGTAAGCTCGTCCGGAGCTGGCTGGCTGGTGGCGGTCGCGTAGCAGTGGACGCAATGTAAGTTGCACTGTTTTGTGCAGTTCCATACCACCACGGGCTTCTTGTCAGCCGAGAATTGCAGCAAATGGCTGGGCAGCTTGCCCGACTGCCTGCCGTATCGCAACGGGTCCGAGGCCTCGACGGTCCCGCAGTATAGTTTCGAAATGCCGATCATGCATATCCTTTCGATTGCCAGGGGCAACCCGGCCGCGGACTGGCGTACCAGATACTACTATTCTATCGGAATTACCGCAGGCGACGTTGGGGGATTCCCGGAGAAAAGCCGAACTTCGCGCCGTGTCGGCGCGCCGCCGCGGCCGGGCGAAATCCCCGCGTATCAGCGGTCGTCGGGGCCTACAGCGATGGCTCGGCGGGTTTGACGGTGTACTTGCGGACCAGTTCGACGATGTCTTTCTGGCTCGGGTTGAGTTCAAGCGAGGTGTGCCAGGCTGCCAGGGCCTTGTTGCGAAGCTCGGCCTTTTCGCGGTTCAGCACATACTGGGTCATGTAGACCACGCCGAGGCCGCGATGGGCGGCCGCGTTGGCCGGGTCGCGCTGGACGGCATTGTTGTAGGCATCCAGGGCCTTGTCGTAGTCCTTTACATGGTAGTGGCACGTGCCAAGCTGCTCCCACGCTTCGGGGCAGTTGGGGTCCTCGTTGGCGGCCATCCGGAAGGCCTGGAGCGCGGGTTTGAGCCGGCCTTGGCGGATGTAGGTGACCCCGAGGTTCATCAGCAGCTTGGGCTGGTGGACGTCGAGCTCCAGCGAATCGCGGTAGGCCTTGATGGCCTGGTAGGCCTGGCCCTGGTTGTCGTAGATGATCCCGAGGTTGCTGTAAGCCTCGGGGCTCTGGGGCTTGAGCACGATGGCGGCCTTGCAGTATTTCTCGGCCAGGTCGTACTTGCCCATCGAGTAGTAGCAGGCGCTGAGGTTCAGGTGCGTGTCGAAGTCCTCCGGCGAGATGACCATCGCGCGAAGGTAGACGTTGGCGGCCTGGCGGAAGTAATCCTGGATATCCTCGACTGTCGTTGCCGCGGCCGCCAGGGTCTGGTAGACCACGCCGAGGTTGTAGTGCGGCTTGAAGGAGTAGGGGTTCGTGTCGCAGGCCTTCTCATAGCTGACGCGAGCCATCGGATAGTCGTTGCGGTTGCGATGGATGTCGCCCATGGCCGAGTATGCCACCGACAGGTCCTCGTTGACCCTGACGGCCTTGGCCAATTCGGCCAGCGCGGCATCCAACTCGCCCCTATCGGCCAGCAACTGGCCGCGGACGTAGTGGTTGATGGCTATCTTGTCCTGCATTCTGCGAGCCTGACGGCAACCGAAACTCGTCGCCAAGCCCAGCGCCATGGCCCAGATTGCGATCCGTCTGATGTGCATTCTTCCGTTCCTGCTCTGGTACGCGACTATTGGCCGGCACCGACCGTCCTTGGCGCGGGCGCGGCTTCGTCGGATAGGCATCTTTGTAATGCACTGGGCCCCGGTGGTCAAGAGAATGTGGCTTTTCCATCCCCGGCGCGAAGGGCGGACAGGTACAATGCCCTTGTGGCTGCGAAGGCCGCGACGCCAAGACATGGACCACAGGGCAGGCAAACGATATCGGCTCCGTCGGCGGTCGGACATCAACGCGGTGTTCGATGGGGGCACGTCCGCGCGCGACCGGCTGGCGACCATGATCGCCCGCCCCAACGACCTGTCCCACACCCGCACCGGCGTGGGCATCTCCAGGCGCCACGGCAACGCCGTTCGGCGGAATCGCATCAAACGCCTGTGCCGGGAGGCTATGCGCCTCAGCCGCCACGATCTGCCGGCCGGGTGGGACTTCATGCTGCTGCCGAGAGCCGGCGCGAAGGTGACGCTTGCGAGTCTGCAAAAGTCGGTTGTCCTGCTGGCCAAGCGATTGGCCGGGGCAGATGCCGATGATGGCGCCCAGGGGCGGTCCGGACAATGATCCGCCGCGCGCTACGGATGCTTTCGGCGGGGGCCTCGGCTGTGCTGATCGGCATGGTCCGGGCATATCAGGCCGCGCTGTCGCCGGTGATCGGGCGCCAGTGTCGTTTTCAACCTACGTGCAGCCAATATTTTATAGAATCCGTGCGGGTGCGGGGGCCTTTGCGGGGCGCGGTGCTGGGCCTCTGGCGAATACTGCGATGCCACCCGTTCTCCCGCGGCGGCTACGATCCTGTCTCCAAGGCCCCCCAGCGCGGGACTGGCGGGGACTCCCCTGGCGTCTAAAGGCCTTGGCCTGATGAAGATATACCTCGTGTCCGGCTCGGTGTCGGCGATAAGGCTTGTTTGCCCACGGAAACTGGTCAACTGGCCGGCCGATCATTCCGATAGCAGTTCCGAGATGCCGGGAATCAATGGCAGGACAGCAAGAGGGAACTGGTGTGCGAGGTCCTATTACCGAGGTTTTTGCTCAAACTGAGGGTTTTTTTCGCAAGTACATTCATGGCAGGGCTCTCCCTGCGTAAACGCGGGCAGTTATTGCCTCTGTGAGTCCCGTCAGCATGCGATAGAGCAGGAAGTCCGGCTTATCCGGTCCGCCGCGGCGGATGGGCCATGGGGCAGACGACCGGCCGGCCTGCGCGGAGTCCGCCGTAGGCGGAACGAGCCCGTCGCGGAGGAACGTTTTCTGGGGCTTGCTGAGATTCCGGCCGATTGGCTGGAGGAACCAGTTCAGACCTGCCTGCAGATTCGCCGATACGGCTTCCATCAAGGCTTGCGGTGGCATCATGGCGCACCTCCCTGTGCGGTAACGAGTTAAGGAAATATGGCCTATTCCCCTTCATCGTCGCGCACAGGGTCTGCGCGCCAGTCCAATTTCCTCCCGTGAAGTGCCCGCGAAAAAACCCATTAGTTTGAGGTTTTTGCGCTTGACAATTCTGCCGATTCTGGTATCATGCTGAAGGCTCGAAGCTCCGGCCGTGCGTTCGCTCAAGGCGCACCGTGTCAAAGGAGCTTGAATAGACTAGTTGCGGAGGAGAATGCTCATGTTCGCTCGTCTTTTGACAGTTTTCGCTGTTTTGGTGGCTCTGGGTGGTACTTCCCATGGGGCAATCATCTACGATTTCGATAACCCGGTCACCAGTTCGTTGACGGAAGTCAATGCAGCCGACGGCATTCAGGTCGGGGACAAGCTATTCACGGATTTCTTCACTGACATCGCGAAATCCCAGGGCGCATTGGCGCCGGGGATGGACGAGATCGTTGTCCGCGGCGTGGACGTGAATGGTGACTTTGGGTTGATCTTCACCGGCCTCTGGCAGGCCGCGGCCGGGCAGCTCGCCGATACCACCATCACCTTCAAGGTGGCGGCCCCCGAGGGCTTGTTCATCAAGGACAACGGGTTGAAGCTGCTGGGCTACGGTGCGGCCAACGGCGGGAGCGTCAGCATCGCCGAGGTAGTCTACTCCGGCGAGCCGAGCACATCGCCAGCGATAGCGAACAAGTTCGTTTTCTACACCCGCGACGGCGCTATCGAGTCCGGCATCCTGGAGGACCACCAGGACTTTACTCCGCTCCAGGAGATATGGGTCGTCAAAGATGTCGGCGTCAGCGGTGGTGTCAATCAGGACGGCTTTGCACACCTAAGCCAGTTCCAGCAGACCTTCAGCCAGATTCCCGAGCCGGCCACGATGGCCCTGCTGGCCTTCGGCGGCTTGGCGCTGCTGCGTCGTCGCCGTCGAGCCTGAGCAGGCGGCAAGCAATAGCAGGACACCAGGGATTGTTATCACGGGGCCGGCCCATCTCGGGCTTGGCCCCGTTTTGCTGCGCGGGCGGCACGTCCGCAAGCGGCATTCAGCTCTCTGTCAGTGACACTGCTACGGCGTCTTCTTTCGCCGGGGCCGGCGTGCGGGTATGGAGGGCCTGCCGACGTAGGTTCCTTCGCCCGTGTGGGCCAGTTCGCAGGGCATCTCGGCGGCCTGGCGGGCGATGCTCTCATCGTGTGCCCGCTTGATGATTTTGGCGGCCTCGTTGAGGCTGTCGGTCAGGTGGAACATGTCCAGGTCGCCCGGGTCGATCTTGTTGTAGGTGTCCTTGAGCATGCTCTTTCGCATCCAGTCGATCAGGCCCTTCCAGTACTTCCGCCCGATAAGCACCACGGGAAAGGCGGCCGTCTTCTCTGTCTGAATGAGCGTCATGGAGTTGTAGAACTCGTGCAGCGTGCCGAAGCCGCCCGGAAAGCACACGAACGCGTTGGCGTACTTGACGAACATCACCAGCCGGGCGAAGAAGTAGCGGAAGTCGATCTGCACGTTCGCCCATGGGTTGGACGTCTGCTCGTGCGGCAGGGTTATGTTGAGCCCAACGCTGGTTCCGCGGACGTCGTGGGCGCCGCGATTGGCGGCCTCCATTATGCCGGGGCCTCCGCCGGTGATGATCGCGAAGCCTTTCTCAGCCAGCATGGCAGCCATCTTGCGGGCCTGGCGGTAGTCGCGGTGCGACCGCGGAGTGCGGGCCGAACCGAAAATGCTCACCGCCGGCCCGATGTGACTCATCGTCTCGAAGCCGTCGACGAACTCGCTCATTATCCGAAAGACCCGCCATGGGTCCTGAGTGGTGAATGCCGACCGGTCGTCCATACCTGCTCCCTCGCTGTGAATGTCTTCTCGATCCGATGTCATGGCCGCCTCGAGTATATCGGCGAATGTCGGCGCCGATGGCGAGTTTTTCGTCAGCGGCCGTCTTTTGTCAACGCCTGTCGTACCTGCCCATTCCCACGCAGGCCGCTGATGCGTATTCCCTGCCGCATGGCGCGGCCAGGTCGATGTGCCGTCAAGACAGGCGACTATTCGCGCGGGTTACTGTAATATCAGCGAGTTCAACAACCAGACTCTATGAGGAGCGGCGACGCAGATGAAAACGGTTTATCCAATCGGGACGACTCTCTATCGGCCGGAGGAGTGCTTCAACGGCTACACGCTTGTTTCGGGGGCCGGGGTGGCCAAGCTGCTCGACATGAACGGGCGGACGGCCCACGAGTGGAAGGTCGCCCCGGACAAGGCCAAGGGCTTTATCCACCGGGCGAGGCTCATGCCGGACGGGCGGCTGATCCTGCTGTTCGGGCCACGTGGCGCCAACCTGGGGCACGTCGAGGAGTTCGACTGGGACGGTTCGCTGATGTGGCAGTACACGCCCGAGGACGGCGACCCGCATCACGATGTCTTCCCGACGCCCGAGGGCAACATTCTGCTGCTCTGCAAGATGGCCGTGCCGCGCGAAGTCGTCGAGAAGATCGAGGACCCGGCTCGCCGGGCACTGACGATCTACGGCGACACGATCGTCGAGGTCTCGCGTGACAAGCAGGTCGTCTGGCGATGGCGTCAGCACGAGCATCTCGACATCAACTTGTGCAACCCGATCCCAGCCAATCGCGACTGGCCCGGCGGGCCCGACAACAACACCATTACCGACTGGACGCACACCAATACCGTCCAGTCGCTGCCCGAGAACCGCTGGTTCGACCAGGGCGACGAGCGGTTCCGGCCGGGCAACGTACTGATAAGCATGCGGCAGCTCGATACGATCCTCATCGTCGATCGCCGGACCAGCGAGGTGACCTGGTCGTACACCGGCACGTTCAGGGGCGGCATGTCCGGCCAGCACGAGTCGGAGATGATCGAGAAGCCTTTACCCGGCGCGGGCAATATCCTCGTGTTCGACAACGGCGCCTCGCCCTACAAGGATCTCGCCCACACCGGGCGCTCGTTCGTGATCGAGGTCGATCCGCCCGCCGGCGAGGTCGTCTGGTTCTACGAGGACGGGCACAACTTCTACAGCCCGTTCACCTCGAACTGCCAGCGGCTGGCCAACGGCAACACCCTGATCCTGGAGGCCGCGTGCCGGCGGCTCTTCGAGGTGACGGCCGAGGGCAAGATCGTCTGGGAGCACATAACAACCGACAACGCCCAGCGCGTCTATCGTTACCCCTACGACTACTGCCCGCAGGCGCGAGATCTGCCCAGGCCCGCCGACGTGCCCGTCACGCCGCCAACGGAACTGAGGATCCCCCCCGACGGCGATTCGGCGGACTGATCGGGGGGCGCGGCGGGGACTGCAGAGCGAACCCACTCGACTATGGCGATTCCGTGGGCCGCGGGTTAAGTTCGCGGTATGTTCGCCTGTGCATATGTCGACGTTGCTCTGCTGGCGGTGGGGACGGCCGCGCTGGCGATATTCGCGGTTCCTCGCCTGATGGCGGTTCTGCGCGCCCGCCCGACGTCTGGAGGCAGCCCGGATGAGGGCACGGTCATTTTCGTCGAGCCGCTTCGATGGCTGGGCGTGCGTTGGGGACGCTGCGAGGCCGAGGCAGGCCTGCGGCGAGGCGGCTTCGGTGGCGAGTTCCGCCTCTGGGACTGGGACCCCACGTGGCGAGCCATGCTGGTGCTGCCGACCATCGCGGCCAGGTCATTCCTGGCCGCCGAGGCGCAGCGACTCGCCGACCACATCACCGAACTGCGCAAGCGCCGAAGCGACCTGCCGATTCACCTGATAGGCTATTCCTGCGGCGGCTATATTGCCGTTGCCGCTCTGGAACTTCTGCCGGGCGATGTGCGGGTGGATTCCTGCACGCTGCTGGCGGCGGCGTTTTCGCCATGGCGCGACCTTAACCCCGCGGCGAGCCGAGTGAGCGGCCAAGTCGTGGTCACATCTTCCCCGTTTGACGTGGTGGTAGGCTTGGGGACACTCATCGTCGGCACGGCGGACCGCGTCTTCACACCTTCGATCGGCACGCTTGGGTATCGCGGCCCGCACTGCGAGAAGGTCAAACAGGTGCGATGGCGGCCGCGTTTCATACGCCTGGGCTACTGGGGAGGGCACATGTCCGCCCCGGCCGAGCGATTCATCGCCGAGTGCATCGTCCCAGCCGCGGGCATCGGGCAGGCACAAGCCGGCTTGGGGGAAAGTAATCCAACGTGACGCGATCTGTCGCCAACTGCCCGGCTCCGCTTGAGCTTCGCTCTGGCACTGGCGGGGCGGGGCCTTCTTACAGGGGATCCACCTTCGAGTCCGGTCAGGGCTTTCCCTTACGGATCCCAGTACTTCCGGGTGTTCTCGGGGTCGTTGGGATTGATGGCCTCGGGGCTCATGAGTTGCACGCTTCCGTCGGCGAAGAGCACGTTGGACTTTCCAAAGTGCCTGGCGAACGTCGGCGGGGCCCGCAGATCCTGCGGTTTCGGATCCCAGTAGCTCAGGTGTTCGGCACGGCCCGTGCCCTCGTCGTAGGTGGAGCCGACGGCGACTGACCGCTCGTAGTCCATGACCAGGAGCTTCCGCTTGGGAGGGAGGATCTCGCCCGACATGGAGTTCATGCCGTAGCTCGATTTGCCGCCGTAGAACGGGACCGAAGACGTGTCCCCAACCCTCGGGTTGGCGATGAGAACCTTCCTGCCGGGGTCCTTCTTGCAGAGGGAGAAGCTCATGCCCGACGCGCGAACCATGACGGCGAAGTGGATCTCAGACTCGGTGTAGCGAGCTTCGAGGACCACGTCGTAGAAGTCCTGGTCTCCCCCGCCCCACGGCGCGGTGTCCTCGAAGGTGAAGTACATGGTGTATGGGTCTTCGTCCTCGACGTACCCCGTATTGGTGTAGACGCCCTTGTAGGTAGTGGTTCTTCCCTCTCCGGAGACCTTCATGAACTCCTTGAATTGCGTCCCGGACATCTTCCATATCCATTGGTCGGAGTCCGCTTGGTCAAGGTACACATCCCACAAGAAGCTGCCCCCAGAATAACACTCGATGCAGACGCCTTTGAGCCCCCCGCCAGGATCGGGCGCCGGGTTGCCGTCTTCCGGGCAGATGAAGACGCCCTTGTCGTTCGACACGAAGCTCCTCAGCGCGTACTGCCAGCCAGTCGGGGCCACCTGGCCACCGAACAGGCCGCCCATGTTCCGGGTCGCGCTGCGGGTCGCGCAGGCCTGCCCGATCTTCTCCAGGTGCAAGGCGCACTCCACCCGCCGCTGAGTCGCGACAGCCCCCGTCAAAGACGGCATGATGATCGCCACGAGCAGGGCGATGATGGCCGCGACGAAGATCAACTCCGCCAACGTAAAAGCACGCCTCTTCAACTGGCTCATATCCTCATCCTTTCGCCTTTTCCCGCCCGGCGAAACGTTCGTAGAACCATGGCCACAGCTCGCGGATCTTCTTGATCACCTCGCTGCGGCGGTCGGGGGGGTCGCTGGCCCGGTAACCGAAGTCGACGACCACGATCCTTCTCAGGGCGACGCCGGCCCGTGCCCGCAGCAGGGCCGAGGGGTCCTCCATGGCGTCGATGATGGCCGGCCCGGCTTCCCAGAACCTCATTTCCCCGAGGCGTTCTGCCGCGGCGGCGCGCACATCGGCCTGCTCGTCGCCGTTGCGCAGCACGCCGATCAGGAATTGCGGGTCCCCTTCCCGCTCCAGGCGCCCGACGCCGTCCACCGCGGCGTGCCGCACCTTCCAGTCCGGGTCGGCGGCCGCCTTCTTGAGCTGAGGCAGATACTCGTGCTTCCTCTGGACCGCGATGCGGGCCACCTCGCGACGGCGAACTGTCACCTCGTGACGGCGAGCTGCCACCTCGGCGCGCTCGGGGACGTTTTTGCGCCCGGCCGGAGGCCCATCGGTGGAATCTCCCGCGTCGGCGCTGGGGGACTCACTCCAGCCTGGCACGCCACGCACCGCGACGTATACCACGGCCAGGGCCGCCGCCAGGCCTATCAGCAGGAGCAGACGTTTCCTGTCGCTCAGCATCGGATGGGGCCTTCTCTATCACCCGGGATTTCCCAGATGAGCTGCCGGACACCGCTGTCGGGCCGAACCACTCGTATTATACCCGCCCCCCGGAACTGCGCCTACACCCATTTGGGACATCTTCCTGCCTGACCGGGACGCCCGTGCTACGGTTTGCCATCCCCTCCGAACTCGCCTCCCTGGCCGGCAACTGGTCAGCCCTTCCGGACCACATCCGCCAGGCCATCGCGACGCTGGCGGGGGCGATTCATACGCCTGGGATACTAGGGAGGGCACATGTCCGCTCCGGCCGAACGATTCGTCGCCGAGTGCATCGCCCCAGCCGTCGGCATCGGCCAAGCCGGGATTTGCGCCCGTTCGCAATCCGAGACCTTGCCTTTTTCCACCGATTGCGTAAACTGACCATCTCAGCATTACGTAGCCGGAGTGGCGGAATTGGCAGACGCGCGGGATTCAAAATCCCGTTCTGGCAACAGAGTGAGGGTTCAAGTCCCTCCTCCGGCAGTGCGACGCACTGCGTCCCGAAGCGTCAGGACGCGACAAAGACGCTCGTGTCGTGTTTCGTCGGGGATCGCGAATCCCAGCTGCAGAGCAAGGGCTCTGCCAACACGCGCCAACGTGCGACAACCAACGACAATCAGAGAATACATTCAGTGCGCCATACAGTGCGCCAAAACGGCTGGGAGCATGACCAGCAACGTACAAATGCCATCCACCGCATAGTTGGGACAAGGTGTGGGTGGGCCTTCATGAAGGGACGGTTATTCATATAGGCCAGTGGATCTGAGTGGGTCGGGGAGTTCTTGGTGCGGTTCGACAGGAAAGGATTTCGGGACATGCGAATCACGGGCATGGTTGCTCTCTTGATCGTTGGGGCTTGGCTCGCGGGGTGCTCCAAACAGGCCCCGTATCCCGTAAAGAACGTCCAGCAGGCATCGCAGTTGGGCAACTACTTCGGCTGGCAGCTCCAGGAACCCCTGGGCGATCATAATGGGCCATTCCGCGGTATCGGTGACCATCAGCTGAACGCCGGTGGTTCGGGTAAGGCCGTGACTTATACCGTCGACGGGGCCAAAAAGCGGCGAGATCTGAGCCATCTGAAAGGCGAAGTCCTCCTTGGCCTTTTCGAGAACAAAGCCGGCAACAGCATGGTTCTGGTCTTCACGCAAAAGCCGGCCACCCAACCGGCCACCGAGCCGACCAAGTCCCGCGAATAACCATTTCGCTCCGGGCTAGGCTCTGGCCAGCGTGGCGATGGCTGGCCCACTTGAGCGGCGGTCCAGAGGCGCCTCGCACAGCTACCGCAGGCGGTTGAGGCGGCCGGCCAGGATTTCAGCCAGGCGGTCCCGGAGCGGGGCACTGAGGGCGGACTCGGCAATCATCTGCTCGAAGCGGCCGGCGTGGCCCAGCAAGTCCACCAGCTTGGCTTGGGCGTAGTTCGGGGCGATTGCCAGGTGGTCGGCGAAGGCCAGGAAGTCGCCGCGGTCCAGGCGTTTCCGCTTGCCATTGACGGTCAGGGCCAGTTCCACGGTTTCTTCCGGGATAACCAGCCGGGATGAGACCAGGTCATAAACCGGGCTCAATGCAACGTTCCCATCCTCCCGCGTCAGCAAAGAGAAGTTCTTCCTGTGAGCGTCGCCGTTGCCGATGGCGAAGTTGAAGATAGTCACTTCGAACAGTCGCTGGAGTTCCAGCGGAGCGAAGCGGCAATGCTCTTGGATGACTTTGGCGATCTGCTCGTGGCTGCCGGCGTATTTGTCAGGGCCGCCGAGAATCTGCTGCATGTCTTCGCAGGCGAGCTTCTCGATGCGCCGGCCTTTCTTGAATCGGTCGAACCGCTTCACCAAATACGCCGGTGAGCCATCGGCCAATTCCAGCAGAAGGCACGGCGCTATGTTCAGGCCGAACCGTCGGGCCATCTGCATGCAGAGGTATTCGTTCTGCGGCATCTCGGAAAACTGCTGGTTCTGCGGCTTGAGAATGAACTGACCCTCGCGTTCGACCGTAACCAATCGCTCGCCATCGAGCCGCACGGAAAGCTTCGGCTGGACGCCGGAGATGCTCAGTTTGCCGGCCAACTCTTGGGCCCGCATGGCCACTTCGGACAGCGCGATGGGTATCGTCGGCCTAATCGGCTTGCCGAACATGGCCCGGAGGTCTTTTGCGTCGGCATCGTAGTCAGTCATCAGTGACCTCCCGCGCGCTGACGACTCCTATACAGTCGCCGCACGTCTTTATCAGCAGGCCGAACGTGTCTTGCTCATCCACCTTGATCGTGGGCGAAACTATGTGGAGATACCATCCCTCAGGCACCAGCCCGGCGAAGAACGGAAACAGCGTCTGCGACTCAAACGGCTCGGCCTGGAGAGGCAACGTCAGCGATATGGGCTCGCCGTCACGAAGGTACTCCTGGTCATAGACGAACCTGTAGCCTCCCTCGGGCAGTTCCGTGAGCCGACCGGCCAGGCGGTTACGGTAGAACACGTCGGCTTGGCGGCTCATGGCTTCATCCTCACGCCGAGCTCACAGCCCAGCAGCGAGAGCACCTGGTTGACCTTGTCCAGGCGGACGGTAGGCTTGCCATGCTCCAACTCGCGAATGAACCGCAGCCCAACACCTGCCCGCAGCGCGAACTCGGCCTGGGTCAGCCCGGTCGCCTTGCGCATCGCCACGATTTCCTTGGCTATGTCTATGAGTGTCCCTATCGGGTACGATATTGCCGTTCCTGTCGTATCTTCGGCCATTCCTGCTAGCAAGTCAAAGCCTTTTATACCCTAACGGGCACATTGGCGCGAGTCCCACCTCCGGCAGTAAGCGATATGCAATCCAACGCGACATCACATGAGCGACATTTCTTCATGGCGGATCATAACACATTATACAACCATCATTTGATGGGGTATAAGGCTTCAGACTTCAGACTTCAGACTTCAGGCAACAAGAGAAGAGGCTACAGGCTTCAGGCTTCAGGCAACAAGAGAAGAGGCTACAGGCTTCAGGCTACAGGAGAAGAAACAGTGGCCGGCAGTTGCGAAGCTCCCGCCGTTTTGTCTGCGCCTGAAGCCTGAAGCCTGAAGTCTGAAGCCTTCCCCCTGAAGCCTCTGTCTCGTGCATCGGCCGGGTAAAGCGCAGGCTGCCAGAAAGGAAGGTCGACCACCGACATCGCTTCAGACTGCTCTCCGCTACCAGCTTGCGCCGGATCGGTTATAATCCGTAGCGGATGTTTACAGTGCCGGCCAGGCCGATCCGGCGCGGGGGCGTCGATGGGCCCCGGTTGGGCGAGCGTTACCGGAGAGACGCACATGGATCGAATCGCGAGAAACGCTTTGTCGGTGTCAGTGCTGCTGCTTGCGGCGGGGGTCTGCCTCGCCCAGGCCAGGCCAGCCAGGCCGGTGCGGGGCAGCGACTCCTCCGGCCGAAAGGTCACCACCAAGGTTCCCGGCCAGCACGGCAAGCAGGGCGCGGACGTGGCGATGCTCATGAAGGCCTACGAGCCTCGCACGTTCACCACACTCGACGGGCATGCGATGGAATACCGGCTGCTCAAGCCCAATGGCTACGCCGCGGGCAAGGCATATCCGCTGGTGGTCTGCCTGCACGGCATCCCCGGCGAGGGCAAGGGCAACAGCCTGCAGCTTCACGCGACGTACCCCGCCGGCGTTCTGGCCAGGCCGGAGATGTCGCAGCGATACCCATGCTTTGTCCTCGCTCCGCAAAGCCCCAACTGGTGGGGCGACGAGCCGTACGGCAACAGCCGGCCTAAACGCGGCCGAAAGCACTTCCCGTCGATGTCGGTGCTCTTGCAGATGGTGGATAACGTCGGTCGCGAGTTCGGCCTGGATCCAAACCGGCTGTACGTCACGGGCCATGCGATGGGCGGGTTCGGCACGTTCAACGCGTTGAGGGCGGACCCGAACATGTGGGCGGCGGCCGTGGTGGTAAGCGGCGGGGGCGACCCGAACTCGGCGGCGAGTTTCGCTCACGTGCCGATCTGGGTTTTCGCCGGCGAGAAGAGCCCGATCCTGCACTACCCGCGCGACATGTTCAAGGCACTCAAGGCCGCGGGGGGCAGTCCAAAGTTCACCGTTCTGGAAGGCGCCGCTACGAAGTGCTGGGCCCAGGTGTACGACAGCCAGGCGGCATGGGACTGGTTGTTCTCCCAGCGCCGCCGGCCTCGTATCCCGGCCTCGACACAACCGGGCACCCAGCCGGCGACGGGGCCCGCGCGGCCCAAGCCGGTGATCATCTACCGCGACAAGGACGGCACGAAGGAGTACAGGCCGGGGGAGAAGTAGATGGGCGGAGGAATGCAGCAGTCAGGCAGTGGCAGGCAGTTCAAGAATCAAGCAGCCTACGGGAAATGCCACAGCACCGGGATGACGCTATTTGCTTGCAGGACCTCCAGGAAGTCCTCGATCTGGGGAATCATAAGAACGGCAATCGTGTCCACCATGATGCGCCGGATCGCTCGAACCGAGACCACCACTTCCTTCTTTTGTTTGAAGTTTCGAAGTGAAGGCCTGAACCTGGGAACTTTCTGCTTGTAGAGGGCGTACTCCGTGGGGAATAGCGTTTCGAGATGCTTTTCCTCCAGCCGCACCACAACCAGATGCACCGGCACGAAAACGAGCAGGATGGCCGCGAGCATCGGGATGTTCTCAAAGCACAGCCCAGTTCCAACGGCCAGGATGAACGTGCCGATATAGAGAGGGTTCCGGCAGATGGAGTAAGGGCCGTCTGTCACGAGTTGATGTGACTTGCGGCCCCCGACATAGAGAATCGACCAGATTCGGATGGCCAGGCCCGCGAGAAGGAATATGTATCCAACAAACTCGACGGAGAACCCGGTTTGTGACTCGGTTGGCCAGGAGGGCCTTACGAAGACCGCCAGCAAGATGAACGGAATGGCAAACAGGCGCAACAGCAGCACTCTTACTTTCCGTATACTCACGCTGTACATCCTGTTGCTGGCCACCGGCACAGGTCGGCCAGTTCTGCATGTCCTTTCGGTGCGGTAACACACTGTCCCGAAGGGCCATCGGAAACCACCCACGCTAAGAACCAGCCCGTCCGAAGTCAATGGAACTCTCCGCGGCTGCGAGTTCGGGGCGTTGGTCGCCCCAGATCCTGGGCGAGGACGAGTTGCTCGCAGAAGCGAGCAGGCCTCGCGGGGGTTGGCGATCTACCGCAAACCGGAGTCTACTTCTTCTTTGGTTGCTTTAGGATGGCCTGGCTGCCGACCATGGCGGTGGCGGCGGTCTTCATGCACTCCTCGACGGACATGTCGACGTCGACGATGTGCTCGGGCGAGGCGAAGAACGTCGGCCCGCCGAACATGTAGCTGTAGGGCACGTAGATGGCCACCTTGCGGTGCGGGCTGTCGGTCGGCAGGCCGAAGGGGTTCTCGTTGGTCAGTATTCCCAGCAGCGACATGTCCGTGCCGGGCACGCTGTACTGCACGACCCGGCCCATCTGTTGCGAGTCGCCGCCGAAGAGCTTCAGCAGGTCGCGGACGGATTCGTAGATCATCTTGACGCCAGGCAGGCGGGTAAAAAGCCGCTCGACAAGCCCGAACGCGCCGCGGAACAGCCACAGGTGCGTCAGCAGGCCGACGAGGTAGATCGCGCCGATGACTATCAGCACGCCGATGCCGATGGGCGTCTCGGCGTCCTCGGAGAACAGCCTCGTTCCCAGCTCATCCAGCCAGGCGCCCAGCGACCAGACCACCCATACCGTAATGGCCAGGGGAACAAGGACCATAGCCCCGGAGAACATGATGCGGACCTGCCTGGCGACGATCCCGGCGAATCGGCTCGGCGGCGCCGGCTCGGCCGGCGTTCCGGCAGCGGCCTGCCCACCCGGCTCATCGAAGAACCGCGCGCCAGCTTGTGCGGACGCGGCGAACCGAAGCACCGTGTCCAGCCGGGAGACCTGGAAGACCCTGTGAAGGTTGGCCGACAGCCCGCACAGCACGGCCTCGCCGCCGCGGTCGACCGCCTTCTTGTGCATCGCAACCAGCGTGCCGATCATCGGCGATGACAGGAACCGCACGGCCGAGAGGTCCAGAAGTATCTTCGCGTGACCGCGATTGTCCACGAGGTCGAAGAGGTCCTCGGTGACGGCTGGGACGGCCTTGCCGTCCAGGACGCTCTCGTCGCGAAAATCCACAACGCACGCGCCATCTTTCTCGGTGACGACCAGGCCGGATTTCGACATTGGTTGCGCCTCCCTGTTGGTCGGGGCCGGATGCGCAGCGGGTGCGGGCCGGCCGACTAGCTTCCAACTTTGCCAAGCAGGCCCGTGGCTTCGTCGAGGCTCGCGGCGCAGTGAAGCAGCCTGCTGAGTTTGGTGATCTGGAATACCTTCGACACATCCCCGTGCAGGCCGGTGATGACGACTTTGCCCTTGCCGGTCTCCGCCCGCCGGCTGAGCTCGACCAGCACACCCAGCATTCGGGACGCCAGGAACCTCACGGCCGTGAAGTCCACGATGATCTTCGGTGGCGGGGGGCTGTTGGCGAGCTTGAGCAGGTTCTTTCGGACGTCCTCGGACGTGGAAAGGTCCAGCACGGTGGTCCCGAGGAACGTGACCACCGAGATATCGCCCTGGCTGGTTATGGTCAAGCGTTCGTTCGACATTTACTGCTCCTGCACTGGGGTCGCTGCCGGTGAGCGCGCGGCCCGACGAGGCGGATTGTAGGCTCAAACGCGTCCGCGTGGGATAGAAAAATCCAACCGGCCCTGAAGAAGCGTCAGGATAGCTCGAAGATCGACTGGGTCTTGACGATTGTCAACTCGCCGGGGAAGGCGTGGAAGGTGAACACGTGCAACCCGTTGACCTTGGCCTCGTAGTCGATGTACGTGAACGGCGTCAGCGAGTTGGTCATCCACATGGGGAACGGCACGAACAGGCCCCGCTGAGCGCCCAGCCGGGCCAGGTCGTGGTGGGTTTTCGAGTACACGGCCGGGCTCATCCGCTCGACCTGGAAGTTCATCATGTAGTTGATGTCCTGGGCACGCTTGTGCTCGTGGTCGCGCTCGCCGCGGAAGGGAATCTCAAGCAGTTGCCCGCGCTGAGGCAGGTAGTTCTCGGTTCCGGCCGTGACCTCGACCAGGGAGCTTCGGTCGCGGTGGAAGCTTATGACGTGCGTACAGCCGGTCACCCATATCTGGGCCTCGTAGGCCTTCTTGATGATATGGTGATCGTGATATATCTGGAACAACTCCGGATGGAGCGGCCGGTCGAAGAGGAAAAACCTCAACGCTCCGACGTTCTGTTTCTGGCTGATGCTCATAAACCACTGCTCCTGGCTAACAGCCATTATACCACGAAACCGCTGGAGGAAGAGGCGTCAATCTTGGGTCTGTTCCGATGGTGTGTGCTCGGCCGCCTCCGGCTCGGTTCGTGCCTGCTCGTCGGCCCACGGTGGGCGGGGGTGTTTTTCGTGCCAGTAGCGGCGATATTTGACCACGGCGTAGCGGATCGCGAAGTAGGTGATGACGGCCAGGACCAGGCCGACGATCGCGCTACCGACCCAGAGAGGCCAGAATATCGTCCACGTCGCGTCCCAGGCCGTGCCGAGGCGCTCGAACCAGTTTCCTCCCGCCGTCGCCGCAGCAGCGAACCGGCTGAACCGATCGAAGTCGTATTCGCCGCCGAGGATTTTCGTGCCCAGCCAGTAGTTGGGCCCGTAGATGGGCACGAGCGTAAGCGGGTTGGATATCCACACGAACGGCACGCCGACGACCTTGTTGCCTCGCAGCAGGGCCGCAAGCGCGACCGTCAGCGCCATCTGCAGGCCGATCGTCGGAGTCCAAGTGATGAAGATGCCTATCGCCACGCCCAGGGCGATGCGATGAGGCGTGTCGTCCACGTGAAGGACGCGGTAGATGAAGAACCGCTTGACTTGCCTGGCTACGTAGCGGTACGGCATGTTTCGCTCCGGCCTGCCAGCGATTCTTCGACGGCGGCTGTGACGGATTGCGGGTCGATTGCCTGCATGCACGTGACGTGTCGGCAGGTGCGCCTCAGGCAGCCCTGGCAGGGAACTGGGGCTATCACGCACCGGCCCTGAAGGATAGGCCCGGTGCGCCGCGGGCGGGTCGGGCCGATGAGCACCACCGCGTCGGTCCCGACGGCCTGGGCAATGTGCTGGGCGGCCGAGTCGCTGCATACCACGCACGCCGAGGCCGCGATCAGGCCGACCATCTGCTGGATGGTCGTTTGCCCGGCAAGGTTTATCACGCCGGGTGCGGCTGACCGGGCGATCCGCGAGCACATCTCGGCGTCACCGGCCGTGCCGACAAGAGCGATAGGCACGCGTTTGGCAAGTGCGGCCGCCAGCGTCCGCCAGTGCCGCACGGGGTACAGCTTGGTTTCCCATCGCGTCGGCGGGACGAACACCAGATAGGGTCGGCCCGCGACCTCGCACCTGGCGCGGAAGCTCTCGCCGAAGGCCTCGCCCTCGGCAGAGACGCTCAGCGTCATGTCCTCCCGCCGGGCGTCGAGGCCGAGCATTGCGGCGACTTCGATGTTGCGGTCTACCGTGTGCTCGGACTTCGGCAGCAGACGGTGCGTGTAGAACATCCAGGCGCACTCGCGGGCGTTGGCGAAACCCGCCCGAATCGGCGCGCCGGTGACTCGGGCGAAAAAGCCGCTGCGAAACAGGCCCTGAAGGTCGATCACCCAGTCGTAGCGGGCCCGCCTGAGGGCCTTGACCAGCCCCGCCAGCGCCGCGGCCGCCCCGGCGGACCGCCACGCCCGGCCAAGCCTGCGGCGATGGAAGGGCACGATCTCGTCGAGGTCCGCGTCGCCGGCCATCAGCGAAGCGCAGTTCGTGCTGATAAGCCAACTCAGGCGGGCCTGAGGGAACTTCCGCCGCAGCGCCCGCAGCACGGGCAAGGCCGTGACGACGTCGCCCAGCGCGCTTGGCTTGATGATGAGCACCTTTTCGGGCGCCTGATCGAGGCTGCGAATCCGCGCGACGGTCATTGGTTTGGCCTCCGCACGGCCTTCTGCGCCCGGCGTCTGACGCGGATCTGCTGGCGAAGCTTCTTGCCGGACCACTGTTCTAGCGTCCGCCAGTACGGCTTGAACGCCACTCGCCCCGTGCCGATTCGCCGCAGGTAGCCCATTAGCATTCTCAGCCGGCCCGCGCGGTTGACGGCCGGGCACTTCAGCAGCGAGACGTTCAGCCGCATGAGCCCCTGGAAGCGGCATCGCGCGGTCATCATCATCCGGCGCGACAGGCCGTCGAGGTCCACCAGGACGATCTCCGGGCTTTGGCCCGGCGACCAGCGGACGAGCAGGTTGGTTGCCTTGAGGTCTCGGTGTGCGAAGCGGTAGTCGTGGAGGCGCTGGAGCAGTCTGCCGAGTTGCCAGAGCACCTCTCGCCCCAGCAGGCGGCGTTGGTTGACCGTCAGTGGCGAGTCGCCATTTGGCGTCTCGCCCAGCCAGGTCTCCAGGAACGTGTCCATCCGTTGTGCGTCGACGGCCTCGGTTATCAGGATGCTGTCCAGCAGGACCGGCCCGACTCGCCTTTCCAGGGCCGCCAGCGGCAGGGCGGTGGCGATCCGCCGCGTCAGCAGCGAATGGCCCAGCGAGAACGCTCGAGTGGGCCTGGCCGGGCGAAGGCAGTCCAGCAGGAGCTTCCACCGCCGCTTCTGGATCGTCTGCTTGACGAACACGTCCAGCTCGCGCTGGCCCACGGTTATCTTCCGCCGTATCACCCGGCTGGACTTGCCTTCCTTGTAGACCACGGCGCCGTCGCTTTCCAGCAGACTTGGCGGGTCGGCAAGGGCTGCTTGCCACTGCTCGACGGTGAACTCGCAACTGGCGCCCACGCTGCCTGCCATGTGGCGTTTGGACGCCAGCACGACGCAGCCGCGCCATGCGCCTGGCAGGCGGATCCGGCTGAAGTATTTGCCGTCGCGGAACACGCGGCGGTCGCGCTGGTTGTGCTGGCGGCGCGAGTGCATCTGGGCGAAGTGCTCGATGAGCATCTGCCAGCCCCTGATCGAGCCTGCCGCGCCGCTGGCCTTGAGGTAATGCTTGAGGAACCGGATCTGCTGCGCGCGGGTCGTGATGTAGTAGCGGTCGTGCAGCAACTGGGCGAGGTTCTTCGACCGCGCCCCGCGAGAGAGCTTCCGCCGCATACTTGCGCGGTGAAGGTCCATCAGCACCAGCTTTACCGGGCCGTCGGGGTCGCCGTCCGTGCGGACCATCACATTCCCGCAGTGCAGGTCGCTATGGATGATGCCCGCGGCGTGCATTCGGCCTACCATTCGGCCGAGCTCCGCGATCACGCGGTCGATCCTCTTTTGGCCGGCCTGGCCGAGGGCGAGCTGCTGGGCGTGCCATGCGTCGGCGGGCATGGCCGGGGCGACGGCGCGCGTGGCGAGCCACTCCACGCCGTTGGCGCACGTGGCGGCCAGTGCCTCGGCCGTCGGCACGCCGCGGTCTTGCAGGTGCCGGCTGAAACGCATCTCTCTCATCGCGTCGCTGCTGCCAAGCCGGCGCATGAATCGGTGCAACGGAGAGCGACTGTGGAAATGCTTGAGGTAGATCAACTGCCCGTCGATAGATCCGCGGTAGACCGTTCGCGAGTCGTTGTGCTTGACCTGTTCCCAGGCAACCTCGGTGGGGGCATAAAGCTCGCCGACACGATCGCGCAGCATCGACTCGGCCGCTTCGTCGGCATAGACGACCTTGCCGAGAGCGGCCGGGGTAACCGACGCTTGCTGCCGTGTTGGGGCCATTTCAGTCATTTCTCGGGCGCTGCAGCCGCACAGGTCAACCGGGCCTGCCCTGCCGGAACCGGGATTATAACCGCCCCAAGGGCCCGGACCCAAGGGGCAACGCGTCGAGCATGCCGCGGGCTCAGTGTGCCTTGGTCTCCAGAGCGGCGGCGTAGATTGCCTGGAGTTTTGCCGCCACGGCCGCCGGATCGAACATCCTGGCGGCCCTGTCGCGGGCCGCTCGGCCAAGGCGGCGGGCAAGATCGTCGTCATCGGCCAGCTTGAGCAGGCCGGCCGAGGTCTCTCTCGGGCCGGGCTCAATCAGCGTAGCGGCCTCGCCGTCGTCGGCCAGTTCGGCCATGCCGCCGATGTTCGACGCGACGATGGCTCGGCCTGCCGCCATGGCTGCCGCCATAGTGAACACGCCTACGTCGCGCGTTTGAGGGAAAACCGTCATATCTGACGCGGCAATGACTTGGGCGACGGAGAATCGTCCGTGCGTAAAATGCACCTCCGCGTCGAAGCCCGTCGTATGGGCGAAGAATCTCACGTGGTCGGCCATCGGCCCGGACGACGGAAACGCCAGCTTCAGATCCAGCGGGACGTGCCGCAGGATCGCGTGGGACCACGAGGCGTACTCATGCCCGGCGTAGCGAACCAGCGGGTCCGGCGCGACAAGGAGCTTCGTGCCCGCGTCGATGCCCAGTGCCCCGCGGACCTCGCCGCGGGCCTCGTCCGGCCTGGCCAGAGCCCTTGCCGCGGGCGGCAGGGCATGGCAGAAACGCGCGGGCAGTTGCCCGGCGATGAGCTGGCGGCGGGCGAAATCCGTCGGGGCCACCACGTTGACAAGCCCGGGCCCCACGGCCCGACGAAGGGTTTTCCAGTTATCCGGCGTCGTCGGCGCGGCCGGGATGGTCAGCACCAGCGCCCGCCCCGTCGCCAGGGCCAATTCCCGCCCGGCCCAGAGCGCCTGGGCGGACCATGCATGGATGACCTGTGCGGCCCCGGCCAGCTCGCGCATTCGCCATCCCGCCAGCCGGGCCGATCCCATCGTGCAATGCACGGGCTTTACCGGGCGAGCCATCCCAGCCGGGGGCGGCCCGGCCGAGAGAATCCGCTCGCCCGCCCCGGCCAGCATGTCGAGTTGTTCGAGTATGTCCGGCCGGGCGCGGTTGTCGACAATGTGCAGCGCCTCGATCATTGACGAGATGATACGCCCGCGGGACGGCTGCGACAAGGCCCGGCGCAAAGCGGCGGCAATAACCCCGCGGCGCAGGCGTTTATAGTCATGACGGCGCGGCTGGGCTTGGGAACTCATGTACACTTCTTCGCCTGGCCGATAAAAAGCCTGGTCGACATCTGGGCGCGCGGGCGGCTAAACGGGTCTTTCATGCATGTGATTAGGACGCACGTGGGTAACTATGGCAAGGAGAACGACTATGAGACACCAGGGAACAATGTGGATGGTGGGCGTTGCGGTGATGCTGCTGGCTTGCTCAGCATTGGCAGGCGAGGCGACGGTCGATCGCATAGCCGATGAGCTGGCCCCGGCCGGCAACTCGAATATCGCCAAGATGATCGCCGAGGAAATGGGGCGGGCGGACCTCTTGGTGGTTGATGCCCACCAAGGCGTATTCGGGCCGGAAGGCGTTCGCGGGGAGCCCCGGCGCGGCGGACCTCGCGAAGGCGACCTTGGCGAAACCCAGCGGCGGATGATAGAACGCCGCAGAGAGGAACTTCGTCAGACTGATCGCCGTGGGGGCGAGCGACGGGGGGAACCCCGGCGCCCCGAGGCCCGTCAGACCGACCGTCGAGAGAGTCAACCGCGCGAGGCGGCAGACCGCGAGCCGCAGCGTCGCGATATCGAACGACTCGAAATGGCTCGCCGCGAGCTTCAGCGGCATATTGAGGAACTGCGCGAGGCCGCGGGGCGCGAGACACGGCGCCTCGAGGAATTACGGCGCGACCAGCCCAGGCGCGACGAGCCGCGCCCGGATGCGTCTCGCACGAGCCGACGGCCGGACTTCGGGCGGGCAGTGGTGGATCGCCGTGATACCGACCGCCGCGACACGCGCCGCACGCCGATGAGGTCGGGCATGGGCGGCATGTTCGGACGGTCGATGGGTCAAGGCTACGGGTCTGGCTCAATGATGGGTCGGGGCCGCGGGCTTAGCTCCATGCTGGGCCGGGGCCGTGGGCTTGGCTCCATGCTGGGTCAGGGCCGCGGGCTTGGCTCCATGCTGGGTCAGGGCCGTGGGTCTGGTTCAATGATTGATCGGGACCGAGGGGAGGTGGGAATGATTGGACAGCTCCGGGGGGGGGGGTGCATTATTAGAAAGTTGGGGGGGGGGG
>JAUWQU010000354.1 GCA_030610965.1 Phycisphaerae bacterium | reverse complement strand
TCGCAAGCCCGCCAAGCGTGATCGGCCGCCTCATACAGGTGGTGCCATTTCCCCAACAACTGGGGCTGGCTGTCGCCTACGCGGCGGCGTTCGTCGGCACTGGCGGGGGCGATTGTGTAGCTGTCCGCCGTCGCGCCGCTCGGGTCGGCGGTGTTGGCCGCGGCGCGTGCGAACTCGGGCCACCGGTGGAACTGCCCGTCCGGCTGTTTGCCGTACCAGCCGGTCTGGTAACCCAGCAACCGCCGCCCGTCGTCGACCAGAGCGGCTGCGGCCTGCCAGAACGACTCGGCCCGCTGGGCGGGCGTGCGGGTTCGGTCGTGGCCGGCGCGGATAGCGGCGATGTAGGCGTCCAACTCGCGTTGCACATCCGGCTGGTAGTACGGGCGGGCGAGCTTCCACTTGCCGGCCCGCGTGAGGCGGCGGGCGAGGATGCTCCGCAATGGATGCCCGTCGGCGATGTTTGACGCCCGGTCGTCCACGTACGCCTTGAGTTCCTCGGCCGTCAAGACCCGCTCAGCAACGTACGCGGCGTTGAATCCGTAGCCGTGACGGACGAGCAGGCCCAAGGCGTCAACGTACTGGCGGCGGGCGAGTTTCAGTGTGGCCAGTTCGCCGGCGGGCTCGCGTTTGTTCATCTGCGCGCCATGCGGCAGTCTGCGGAGCGGGTTATCGGCCTCTTCTGGCCAGACAGGGCGGGCAGGCGGCATGGCCTCGACGACCTTCGCCAGCACGGCGGCCGCCTGGTCGAGCTTTCCGGCGCGGAGCAGCAGTTTCGCGGCTATCCACTGGGCGACGGGCGCGTTGGCGGGAGCGCGGGCGACCCATCGGCCGGCCTCGTCCATGCGTCCGGACTTGTAGGCCAGCCAGGCCCGGCGGTCGGCGCCGCGGACGTCGCGGGCCGCAGCGCCTTCCACGGCCAAGAGCCACGCCACGGCTGCGTTGGCATCGGCGCCTTGGGATGTGATCCACAGCGGGCTTTGGCCGGCGAGGATATGAGCCGTAACGACCGGCCGAAGGCGATCCGATCGCGCGGCCTCGGCCAGGGAGGTCGGTCCGGCCTTGACGATCTTGCCCGCGCAAACCCGTAGCGATGCGGCGGCGCTCGGGTCGCCGGCTGCGTACTGGAGCAGGTAGAGCTTGACGGCCTGGTCGAACCGGCCGCGGTCGAGTTCCAGCCGCGCCTGCCAGCCTATGCCCGCGACGGCCAGGCCAGTCGAGTCGGCGAATCCCCCGGCCGCGAGCTTGCGCACCTGCCCGAACCGGTCCATGGCCTCGGGCGGGCGGTCCTTCATGGCGGCCCGGCCTAACATGAACGCCGCCCATACGCTGCGGTACTTCCGCGTGGCGGCGGGCAGGTTAAGCAGTGCTTCCCAGCGACCGACGGCCTCCTTGGCCCGCCCTGCGTGCCATGCTGCCGCGGCGCGGAGGTACATGTCGAACTCGCGCGGCAGCCCCGCCGGCACGGCCAGTTCAGGCACGGCCGGGCGGGGCTCGTCCTGGGTGTCGACATAGTTGCGGTTCCGGCGGCGACGGATTCCCCAATCGTCGACCGCCTGGCGATAGTCCGTGATCGCTTTGCGCGCCGCGGCGTACTGACCTATTATCGCATCGCGCTTCTGGGCCGATATCGCCTTGTCAGCCGCCAGCGCCGCGGCCAGGTCGGCCTTGGCTGCCTCAGCCGTCAGCGCCGCATGGCTCTGCCCCACGGCCGGCATGACGGCGCGCAACTTCGTGTCCGACCCCAGCGGCACGATCCGCTGAAGCTCCTCAACGTAGCATGCCGACGGGCAATGCAGCAGCCACGCGTCGTCTTCATCGTACAACGTCATCAAATGCCTCCCTCCTCCGCACGCCAGCGCCGCCGCCGGCAAGGCAAGCACCAACACCCAACCGGCCAGGGACGCGAGAATCGCCCTTACATACGTATTACTTCGCCTCGGATAACACATCGACTCGGACCTCCGTATCGTTGTCCAAACGCACCCAGGCGGCTGTCATTGTCTGTCCCGGGCGGAGCAGCCCAGCCGCGGGGTCGCGCGGCGCGAAGCACGCGTCGGTTTCGCCCTGCCCGACGAGTTGGAAGCCCGCGAGTCCGTCACAGGCGACCAGCTTCGCGCCGGCTCATCGCACGGACAGGGAGGCCGGCAGGGGCGAGTCGGCGTCGCCTTCGTTGCTGATGGTTATGTCCGACAGGTTCGGCTCGGTGCGCTTGGCGGCGACGATGAGAACGGCTCGCGGCGTTCGCCCGGCGGCGACGGCGGCGAGGGTTCGCCCGTGCCAGTTCAGCCGATCGCCGGCGACGGGCAGGCGATACCAGAGCACGCCGGTCATCGACGCGGGGCGGTCGGCGGTCCAGTCGCGAACCAGCGCCGCCATCGCGGACGGGTCGCTGGAAAGGCGGACCAGGCGGACGCCATCGCCCCAGCTTGGCCGGTCCGCCTCGGCGGCCAGGCCGACGAGCTTGCCGGCCGCATCGACGCCTGCAAGGTATGAGTAGGTCGGAAGGGCGACCCTAAACGGCCGGCCGAAACCGGCCGCTCGCTCGACCGCGGCCCTGGCGGCTACGGGATCGCACAGCGCAGAGCCTTCAGCCGTCAGTAAACGCGGATTCACGGAGTGTACCTGGAGCACGAACCCGTCGGCGGTCTCGATGAGTTCGCCGAAGTCGCGCGAGCCCATCCAACTCGGCAGTGCGGTAATAACCACCGGCACGGGCGCCGACGCCTGCCGGACGGCCTGGACCCAGACACGATAGCCTGCCAGCTTGGCCGTCGGGCAGTCGAAATCGAGCTGGAGCTCCACCGGCTCGACGCCGCCAGACCGCGCCGCGGCAAGCGCCGCCGAGGCCACCTCCACGAGATGCCGCGTGAGAGCCCCCTCGGCCTCGAACTCCCCGGAGTACGCGTTGACTCGAATCGCCAGCCCCACGGCACGCCCGCTGCGCCGACACGCGGCGTAGTCCGGCCGAACCATGACGGTCCCTCCCGGCCCCGTCGAGGGCGTAAGCTCGGCGGCAAGGATGACGAGTCGGTCGAATCCCCCGGACGCGTTGGCGTCGCTGATTCCCGCCTCCACGGCCTCGACGACCGCGAGCGTCCACGCCCGCTGCCAGACGTACGCCTGGGACCCCATCGGCCCGCTGGTTCGCGGCGTGCGGGGGGAATGCGGCAGAATCAAGGTGACCGCGACGGCCAAGGCCGCCAACGCCGTCGCCCACCCCAACACTCGCCCGCCTCGCAAATTCATGGCAACTGCCCAGCCCAGAAGGTCATCGGTCCTGTCCTGTTCATATCACATCGCAGGCCCGCCCGCCAAGACCAAACCTCTCCCGCGCGGCACTCGCACTGGAACCGGGAGTTTGATAGGTTATGCAGGGAAAGAACGAAACCAGCCGCTCCTGGCGGCGACACTGGATTTGCCTGGGAGAAGACCGATGCGGATGAATCGTCGTGGATTTCTGAAGGCTCTTGGGGCGGGGGCGTGCTGGGCGGCTGGCGGGCTGGCCAGCACAGCCAGGTCAATGGCCGCGCCCGGTAAGGCCAAGCCGCACATCGTCCTTTGCATGGCCGACGACCAGGGCTGGGGCGACATGGGTTACTACGACCACCCCGTGCTCAAGACCCCCAGCTTCGACGAGATGTCCAAAGCCGGCCTGCGGTTCGACCGGTTCTACGCGGCCGCGCCGGTCTGCACGCCCACCCGCGGCAGCGTGATGACGGGAAGGCCCCCAAACCGCTTCGGCTGCTTCAAGTGGGGCCACAGCCTGCGCCCGCAGGAGATCACCGTGGCCGAGAGCCTAAAGGCGGCCGGGTACGTCACCGCGCACTTCGGCAAGTGGCACCTCGGCACGGTCTACAAGAACAGCCCCGTCAACCCGGGCGCCAGCGGTTTCGACGAATGGCTCTCGGCGGCAAACTTCTACGACACCGGCGACGTCCTCAGCCGCGAAGGCACGGCCGAGCAGACCAAGGACGAAAGCTCGATGGTCGCAGTCGACGCCGCTATCGACTTCATGCACAAGCACGTCAAGGGCGACAAGCCGATGTTCGTTGTGGTGTGGTTCGGATCGCCGCACAGCCCGCACAGGGCTTCGCAGCAAGACCTGGCCCTCTACGCAGACCAGCCGGCGAAGCTGCAACACTTCTACGGCGAGATCACCGGCATGGACCGCGCGTTCGGCAAGCTCCGCAAGGAACTCGGTGCGCTGGGCATCCGCGACAACACGATCCTGTGGTATTGCAGCGACAACGGCGGCCTGCCCGGCAAGGGCGTAACCGGCGGGCGGGCGGCCAAGGGCTCGATCTACGAAGGCGGCCTGCGCGTGCCGGCTATTCTCGAATGGCCCGCGAGGTTCAAGAAGCCCGGCGTGACGAACGTACCGGGCAACACGGCCGACATCTACCCGACGCTGATGGACCTCATCGATCGGCCGCTGCCGGACAAGCGCCCGCTGGACGGCATAAGCCTGGCCGGTGTCGTCGACGGCACGATGACTGCCCGGCCGAGGCCCATGGGCTTCTGGGACTACGCCGCCGGCGGCAAGAGCCAGCACAGCGGCAGGATGCTCAAGGCGCTGCTGGCACTGCAGGCCGAAGGCAAGGAGATCACCGACCCGGCCAAGCTGCGCACCGATGCCGGCGAGATAACCAAGCAGTACCCCGAAGACACCTTCCCCGGCCACGCCGCCTGGCTGGCCTGGCCATGGAAGCTGCACCGCATCCAGAGCAAGCAGGGGCCGCCAAAGCTGGAGCTCTACAACCTCGCCGACGACCCGAAAGAAGCAACGGACGTCAAGGAAGCCAACGCCGACCGCCTGAAAAAGATGCAAGCCGAGTTGGAAGCCTGGCAGATGTCGGTAGTGCGGAGCCTCAACGGCAAGGATTACGAATAGAGCCAGCGGGACCATGGGCAAAGCGGAGCCATATGGAGTGAAGATATGAAAGCGCGGCTCCGGCACGTTGCGTCCAAATGGCTGTTATGCCCCAATCCTGTTCGGCACTCGGATTGCTTGGACAAGGTGCGGCGGGCTCCTTCCCAGGGATTGCTATCCCTGGGCTTCGGGGCTCTTTCGCAATCGCAAGTCTTGGGATGTAGGAGGATTGTTCCCGCATACTGAGACTCCGGGGTGTTCCAGAAACATTGGGGACTGCGAGCAGTCTTCC
>JAUWQU010000291.1 GCA_030610965.1 Phycisphaerae bacterium | reverse complement strand
CGGACGATGACTTCCCGGTAGCCCGGCGGGGCGATGGGGGCCGGCGGGCCGCCGGTCCTGCGGGAGAGCTTGATCGTGCCCGGCACGTTCGGGTCGAACCCGCCGGCCGGAATAGCCGCGCCGGCCTTGGTCCGCCCGCGGGCAGTTTGGGCATAGATCGTGCATTCGCTCATCTCGCTCTTGGTTATCGCGGGAAAGAGCACCTCGACCAGCAGCGGCCCACCGATGACATAGCTGGCCGGTTTGGAGTGATCCTGCTTGTCCGCCCGGACCGAAAGCAACGTCCGCCGGGCTGGGACGGCCTCGTCGAACATCCAGGCCGTCTCGTCGTCCGGCAAATTGGTCGGGAGCCGGCGTCCTCGCTGCTTGGTGGCCGCCTGTGCGGCTCGCCCGGCGAGTGTGTCGGCCTCATCGAGCGTCAGGCTTCGCACGTTGTAAATGCGGAGTTCCGGCGGGGTGTACCAGACCTGCTCGACCGAGAACTCTCGCGGCCAGGGGATGCCAGGATGGATATTCTCGCGGTCCATGTAGGACAGGACCACGTCGTCGCCGGCCTTGACCTTGAGTTCGCTGGGGCGGTTCGGGTCGCCGGCCACGGGGAACACGACGCCCAGGAACACGCCCGAGTGCTCCTCGGTCTCCAGTGCGTCCAGTGCGACTGTCTTGCCGTCGGACGTCTTGGCGGAGAACTTCACCGCATCCTGCTTGTCCGTCAGGTCGCCGTCAGGATCGTTGATGAAGACGTTGATTTCGTCGCCGGCGCCGAAGCGGCGCATCGCGATGTAATTCGACCGGCGCTCGCCGGTGTTGAGCATCTCGTGCTCGACAAAGCACGCGCGGAGCGTCGCATCCGTGTAAGTGGCCGTCAGGAACGCCTCGTGCTGCTCCTTGCCCAGCGTCAGGACTTTGGGGTCCTTATACGTCACCGTGACGCGGTCGCCGGGGACTATCTCGAGGCTCCCGTTCTTGCGAAGGTCCATGAAGTCGTATTTCGTCGGCAGGACTTCCTTGCCGGCCGCGTCGGTAAGGGCGATGCGGTTGATGCCCGGCGCGTCGGTCTCGAAGTCCGCCAGCAGCAGGCGGATCACCCGCGCCCGGCAGTCGGGGGTGAAGGCCACCTCGAAGGCCGTGTTGTCTTCATTGGCCTTGACGGTCGCGGCTGTCTTCGCCAGCCCGGCGGCGATGTTCGGGTTCTTGGCGATATCGAACATCTCCGGCGGGCACGGCACGACGTAGGGCGGCTCGTTCGTGTCGCACGAGACCTCGAACGACGGGTCGGCGTTCTGCTCGGCGAACACGAATATCTCCAGCACGTGCGTGCCCTTGCTGAGGGTCTTCCTTACCTCGTAGACCGATTTGTTGTCACGGTCGGCCTTGCGCTCGGAGCCGGACTCGCCGTCCAGCACAATCACGTAGTTCACCGGGCGCGTCTCGTCGGTCTGGGCCTTGCGCGGAGTGAGCGCGAACGTGCGGACCTTCCGCCGCGGCTGGTGGAACGCCGCCTTGATGTGCGCAACGTAGTACCGCCGGGTGTTCTTGTTGGTGTCCAGGCCCAATGCCCTTCCCTGGCCTGCGAGCTTGGCGTCCCACGCAGCCGACACGCTCTTGACAGGGGCGGAAACCTTGGGCGTGCCCTGGCGGATGTAGCCCTGCTCCAGGTAGTTGCGGAAGTCGCCGGCGGTGCGAGGAATTGTGTTAAGGGCTCGCGGGTCGGACGGGTCGTCCGCCTGCCATCGCGAGAATGTCACCGTCGCGTTGCCGTCCCACGGCACGTGTGCCTCCGGCCAGGCGCCGACGGTCTCGAAGTCCTTGCCGTTGAAGGAAGTCTGGACCTGGAAGCTCTTGAGCTTGCGGCCCTGTTCCTTTGCGCTGATCTGCATTTTGCCGAGCGCGACGTTATCGTTGAGGTTGACGCTCAGCGTTTTGGGGCGGTTCTTGCTGGTCTTCGGCAGGCCGACCCACGCGGGGTAGTGCTTCCGGGAGATCGTGAAGTTCGCCTCGCTGCCTTCCAGGCTGTCAGAGGCGTAGGCCGTGGCCTGGGCCGGTTCGGTGGGCACCGCCCCCTCGAAGATGCCCGTGTACTCGCCTGTCTCGATGAGCTCGAACTCAGCTATCGAGTCGCCACTGGCGGCTGCGACACGGACCGTTATCCGGTCCTTACCCGGCGTCTCGCCGCGGTCGCCGTCCACCACGCGGACGTTGATCTTGTTGCCGGGCCTGACCTGGTCCTCGCGGCGAACGGTGCTCAGCGCGACCTGCCCGTCCGGTTCGGCGCCCATGCGCCTGCGGATCATCTGCTCGAGCGCCAGGCCCTCTCGCTGCTCCTTGGTAAGGATGCCTCCGCTGGAGACGTACAGCTCGGCGTCCGTGGCCACCTGGAGCGTGAAGGGGGTGTTGAACTCGATCTTCTGGGCAGAGGCGAACGCGTCGCTGAATGCGTAGTGAACCCGGTCCTTGCCGAGCACCTGGAGGACCTTGTCGCCCTTGGCCGGCTTGCCGAGCGCCGTGGCGATCTGGCCCTTGAACTTGGTCTTTGAATCGCCGAACGGCGAGAGTGTGAAGAACTCCTCGTCGCCGCTGTCGGCCCAGGCGCGAATCTCGATCTCTGTGGCCTTGCGGACCACCGAAAGGTTCTGGTCCAGCAGCGTCACGCGGATGGGCTGGCCCGGCAGGATGTACTTCTTGCCGATCTTCTCGCCGAGGTCGATGTCCGTGGGCTGCTCGAGCTTCTTGAGCTTGAGGTTGACCCGGCCTTCGAGTATCCGCCCGTCGGCGTGGTCGGAGCTTCGGAGGAAGAGGCTCTCGAGCTGCTCGCCGGCCGCGGCGTATTCCTCCTGGGCGTACTTGACCAGGGCCATGTGATACGCCGCCTCCGTCTCCATGTACGGGTGCTTGCGGCGGGAAAGATCGGTCAGTCGCTCGATGGCCTTGTCGTAGTTGCCGTCCTGAGTGTCCACGTCCGCGATGGCCAGGTCGGCGTCCATCTGGCTGTGGGTGCCGGCGAAGTCCTTGTTGGCGACGATACGCGCCAGCAGCGCACGCGCACGCGGACGGTCGCCGCGGGCCATCGCGATTCTCGCGTACGACAACTGAAGCCGAGCCCTCGCTTCCGGCTCGATCTGGTCCGGCACCTCGTCGAACCAGGCCATTACCTCGCGCGCCAACTCTTCGGCCGAGTCGTAGTCCTTGAACTCCGTGTTCTTCTCGATGATCCACGCGCAGAACATCGGGTCGAACTCGCGGAAGGACTTGACCAGTTTGGTGCGGTTGGCGAAGTACGATTCCCATGCCGACTGATACCGCCCGCCAAGGTACGCAAGCTGGGCATCGTAGAGCGGGTAGAGCGGGTCGCCCTTGGCTACGGGGATCATGCCGCCCATGTCCGCCATTGCCCACGTCCGCACGCCGATCAGGGCCGAGCGGGCATCGCTCGGCAGGTCGCGCGCCATCACGGTAAGCCCCACCGCGCTATAGGCCAGGGCGAGGTTCTGGTTCTTGGCCTTGCGCATATCGCCGGCGAGGCCCGTCAGCGACCGTATGAAAGTCGTGTCGCGAGTGTCGCGGCAGACCTTCCAGCAAGGTCCGGCCAGGGTCAGCAGGTCGGGCCAGCGCCCGCGATCTCGCAGCGCCGCCATGAGCAACTGGGCCGCCTTCTCGTACTGCATGCTGCGCGACCAGTATGGCGCGGCCGCGGTGGTGAACATCCGCAGCAGGACGTTTACCTCCTGGTCGGAGAGGTCCTTGGCTTCGATGTCCTTAAGCTGGTGAACCGGCGGCATGGGCAGCCGCAGCGGCGCCTGGCTGGCGCGGTCCACGTATTTGGCCAGGGCGACGAAGAACTGCTTGCGGTCCGACGGCTGGGGGTCCTGCCCGTCGGTGAATCGGCCGTAGCCCATCGCGTGCGGGTCGAAGCGGGTCTTGCCGTGGGCGGCCTCGATCTTGTCCAGCGCCGCCTTGCGCAGGGCCGGGTCGGCGTTGAGCGCGACGCTCAACCATCGCATCAGCGTGGGCATCGTGTACGTGCCCTCGCGGTCGTCGCCCATGGGCAACTCGTTGGCCGACAGCAACTCCGCGGCTGCGCGGGCGATCTTGCCCTTGGTGTCCCGGGCGTAGTCCCAGTATGACCAGTCGAGGTACTTCGCCTGCTTCGCCTCCGCGACGTACATGTCGTCGAAGTACGTCTCCAGCGGGTACTTCTTGGCCAGTTCCGGGAATTCGTTGCGAATCATCCACATGTAGGTGGTTGTGGCGCTCTTGTAGCTGCTGTGGACACGATAGCCGGTCTTCTGGAAGAGTTTCTTTTCCATCACCTTGATGAACACGTCCTGCCCGGCGTTGCCGCCTTTCCAGTTCCTTCCGACGCGATAGGCGCGGAACCAGTTGAACAGCGTCGGCGAGAACTCGCCCTTGTCGGCCAGGCGGATGACGGCCTTGCCCATCAGCTCGGAGATCTTGAGGCTGTCCGCCTTGAGCTTGGAGTTGGCCTGTCCCGGGCGAAGATCCTGTCGCTGGTTGTATAGCTGCCCCATAATGCGGGCCACCAACTCTTCATTTTTGCCGGGTTTGTAGTCGGCGAGCTGGTCTGCGAGCATCTCCAACTGGATGGCGAGGTCCCCCTTCACTCGCTGGTTGGGCTCGGTGATTCGCTGAAATGCTTCCTGCCCGTAAGGGGTCTTGGCCTGGGCGTAACGCCGGACTATCTGGTAGACAGCCCTTGCGGCCGGGGTGCGTTTGGCCGTGTCGCGGCCGGTGTCAGCCCTGTAGAATTCGGCCATGGCCTTGCACAGCGCGTTGGGGGCTTTGTCCAGTTTGGCCGCCCCGCGGAGCTGCTTTATGGCGTCCGTGACGGGGACGATCTGGGCGAGCTTCTTCTGCAAGACTTGCAGTTCCTGGCCCTTCTTGGTGCGGGCGGCGGCTCGCAGCGAGTCGGCCCAGGCCGTGGCCCCCGAGTTGATGCTCTGGAACAACGCTTGCTTGCGGGAGTTGCGGTTGCCGCCGGCCTCGCCGAACGGCGCCCAGGAAAGCAGCGAGATGTACTTGCCAACCTGCGATTTGTCGGTGGGGTCGTCGCTGCCGGCGGTCCACGCGGCTCGCAGGTAGCTGCTGACCGCGCCGGTGTCGTAAATGGCCACCGGCGAGTTGCACAGGTGCTTGGAGCCGAAGTGCAGCCAGGCCTTGTCGAAGTACTGGCCGGACAACCGGTCCTTGTCGCCCTCGTGCATCAGACGCCAGATGCGGAATATCCGATTGGTGATGATCTGGTTATAGCTGCCGTACGGCAGATGCCACGAATCTACCTTGACCAGCGCGTCCAGCACCTCCGTAAGCTCGTTCCCGGCCGCGAGGGCGCGAACGACGGCTGCGTTCTCGTTCGCGGTGCTGCGAAGAATCTCGGCGTACTTGCGGCATTCGTCGCGGGTCTTCATCTGGTCGATCGGCAGCGGGATGTTACCAGCCGCCGGAGTCGTAGCAAGGAACTTGGCGTTCTTTGTCGCTATCGCCAGCCACTGTTCGGCTGTGGCAAGATGCGATTGCCGTCCGGGCCAGCGGAGGGCCTTGTCTTTGTCGGCGTTGGGGAGCCTCTCGAATGCGGCGACGAAGAACTTCTGCTTGGGCTCGCCGGCCTGCTTCCACTTCTTCCAGTCAAAGCCCCCGCGCCCGCCGGCGAGCACCTCGACGCTCGCATTGCGCGTCGTGGCTGTGGGGGCCGCGTCGCAGGACGCCGTCGCCGCGCGGGGCGGGGCGGTCCGGTCGTGGG
>JAUWQU010000033.1 GCA_030610965.1 Phycisphaerae bacterium | reverse complement strand
CGGGTGCCGGCCGGGCAGTTGTACGCGCTTCACTTGGCCGCGGCCGAAGAACCCGCGACGGCCCACCGCGGCGGACTGGCGCCCGCGATGGCGCTTCTGGCGGCCGTGAACGAACACGATCGATTCCTCGCCGGCGCGATGGCGCTGTGCAACGAGCTGGCGGCGGCGTTCGCCTGCGAGCGCGTGAGCCTCGGCCTGCTCCGCGGCCGGTACGTCCAACTGGCCGCCATGAGCCACACCGAAAAGTTCAGCCGCAAAATGCAAATGATCCAGCTCATCGAGGCGGTCATGGAGGAATGCCTCGACCAGGACATCGAGGTGCTGGTCCCGCCGCCGCCGTCGGCCGAGTTCGCCTGCCGAAGCGCGCGGGAACTTTCCGACCGCGGCACGCCTCGCCTGGCCGTGCTATCGCTGCCGCTGCGGCGCGACGGCAAGGTGCTCGGCGCGGTGTGCATCGAGCGGGCCGGCGATATGCCATTGGCGCCGGCCGAGATTGAGACGCTCCGGCTGGCGTGCGACTTATGCACGGCGCGTCTGCTGGACCTTCGCCGGCGCGACCGGTGGATCGGCGCCAAGGCGGCGTCCGGCCTGCGGGCTGGCCTGGCTGTCGTGGTCGGGCCGAAGCACACGTGGGCGAAGATCGCCGTCGCGCTCGCCATCGCGGCCGGGGCGTACATGAGCGTGGCCACGGGCGACTACCGCATCGAAACGCCGTTCTCCTTCCAGGCTACGCGCAAGCAGATCGTCCCCTCGCCATTCGATGGGCAGGTCGATTCGGTCGAGGCGAAACTCGGCGAGCCGGTGAAGGCCGGCGACGTGCTCGCGTCGCTGAAGACGCTGCCGCTACAGCGGAAACTCGACCAGTCGCGGGCGGAACTTTTCGAGCACCTCAAGCATGCCGACGCCGCGCGGTCGGACAAGAAATGGGCCGAGGCCCAGATGGCCGGGGCGCGGGCACGGCAACTCCAGCAACAGATATCGCTGCTGACCGAGCAGATAGCCCAGGCGACAGTAAAAGCGCGCATCGACGGCACGGTCATTCGCGGCGACCTCGACCGCTTCGTCGGCTCGTCCGTCGAGAAGGGTCAGGTGCTCTTCGAGATCGCCGCGCTGGACAGCCTGCGGGCGGAGATCCTCGTGCCCGAAGACCAGGTCGCCGACCTGCTGGCAGCCATGCGGGCCGGGGAGGTCCGCGCGACCCTCGCGGCCGAGTCGTACCCGGACCGGCCTATCGAGGCCGTCATAGAACGAGTAATGCCACTGGCCGAGAAGGTCGACGGCGAGGTGATCTTCCGCGCCCGCGCCCGCCTGTGCGCGGAGCCGCAAAACGGGCTGGACAGCCGCGAGTGGATGATGCCCGGCATGGAAGGCACAACCCACGTATCGCTAGGCCGGCGCAAGCTGGCGTGGATATGGTCCCGCCGCCTGGTCAACCGCCTGCGGCTGTGGATGTGGATATAGAACGAAGAGGATTACCACTGAGGCACTGAGGCGCAGAGAGAATTAGAAGAAGAAACAGAAGTAAAGAAGCAGCAGGAACAAGACACAGAGGCACAGCGCGGGCTGGGCCCGCAAATGCAAAATGTTCAATGCCAAATACCAAATGCTCAAGACGCCAGGGCGTTGGCGGACATCATCGAAAAAAGGATTATCCCGCGTGTTTGTCGAGCAGAAGAGAAGATATAGGGCCTATTTCTTTTTGACCTCCGTGTCTCTACGCCTCTGCTCCGAAAAGAAGGCCCTAGGTCCTAGCTCTTAGGGCTTAGGGTGGCAGAGCCTGCCGGCAGGCAGAGCCTCAATCCGGCTCTTGCCATAAGCCAGGGTTCTCCGCTATGACCCTGGGAGCTAAGGCCTGGGGCCTATGACCTTCTTTTCATGCTTTCGGGTGAGCCGAAGGCTCATGTTTGACTGCGGTAGTCCTTTTGGTTGCGACAGATAATGGCAGGTGCGAACCCGACATTCAGCGAATCGTGGTATCGCGTGGCGCACCTTCGGCCACGGCTGCGAGCCACCGTGCAGACTCGCCGCCAGCATTTCCGCGGGCGGATATGGCACATCGTCCAGGACCCGGCGAACAACAGCTTCTTCCGCCTTCACCCGGCCGCGTATCGGTTCATCGCCATGCTCGACGGCCAGCGCAGCGTCGCCGACGCTTGGCGGGCCTGCACCGCGACGATGGGCGACGAGGCGATGACCCAGCCCGAGGCCGTGCGGGTCCTCGGGCAGCTTTACTCGGCCAATCTCATCCAGGCCGAGCTGCCGCCGGACGCCGAAGGTCTGTTTCGGCGGCACCAGAAGCGTCGCGGGCGGGAGATACGCTCGTGGCTGACCAACCTTCTTTTCCTCCGCGTGCCGCTTTTCGACCCTGACCGTCTGCTCGGCGCGCTGGCAGCCGTGGCTGGCTGGCTCTACACGCCGGTGGGTTTTGCCTTGTGGGTTGCGCTGCTGGGCATGGGTGTATACTTCGCGGCCGGGGCGTGGGGCGAACTGGCCGGGCGGACGGCGCAGATGCTCCAGGCCGAGCGGCTCCTTCGGAACCTGCCTGCCCTTTACGGGGCGTTCGTGCTGACGAAGGTCTTGCACGAGTTCGGCCACGGCCTGGCGTGCAAGCGGTTCGGTCGTCTTTCGCGCGACGGCGGCGAGGTCCACGTGATGGGCGTGATGTTCCTGATCTTCGCGCCGATGCCTTACGTGGACGCCTCCGGCGCGTGGGCTCTGCGGAGCAAACTCCACCGCACGATCATCGGTGCGGCTGGGATGATGACCGAACTGGCCCTGGCCGCCGTCGCGGCCTTGGCGTGGGTATGGACCGCTGGCGCGACGGCCCCGTGGCAGCAGAGCCTGCACGCGGCCTGCTACTACACAATGTTCATCTCCACCGTTTCGACGATCATCTTCAACGCCAACCCGCTGCTTCGGTTCGACGGCTACTACATTCTCTCGGACCTGCTGGAGATTCCAAACCTTGCCGAGCGGGCGCGGCAGTACGTCCTGTACCTCGTCAAGCGATACGCATACGGCGTCCGCGGCGCGATGAACCCAGGCACCGGCGGCGGCGAGAAGGCCTGGCTGCTGGGCTACGGCCTGGCGTCCACGGCGTTTCGGTTGTACATCTCCGTCCGTATCCTGCTGATGCTGGCCGAGCGGTACTTCGTGGTCGGCGCCGCCATCGCCGCCGTCATGGCCTTCGCCTGGCTGGTGATGCCGCTGGGACGCTTCCTAAAATACCTCGCCGGCGGGCCCGAACTGGCCCGCACACGGGCGCGAGCCCTGGCCCTCACAGCCGCGGCCTTGCTGCCAATTGCGGTGGCGGTGGCACTGCCGGACGCGCCGGACCGATGGCGGGTCGAGGGCGTCGTCGAACCGCTGCACGTGGCCTACGTTCACGCCGGCACCGATGGCTTCGTCACCAGCGCCCTGCCCGACGCGGTGTGCGTGCAAGGCCTCGACGCCAACGGAAACGGCGGCACGGTGCTGCTGTCGGCTGAGAATCGCCCGCTCGCCCAGGACGCCAACGACCTGACGGCCGAGATGGAAATCCTCGCCGCGCGCCGGCGAATCGCCCAACTCGAAAGCGACAAATACCCCCACGACCTGGCCCTGGTGCAGGTGCTCGATACCGCCATGGCCAGCCTCGAAACCCAGCAGCGGCTGCTGACCCGGGAGCTTGCGAGCCTGACAGTCCACGCGCCGCTGACCGGGCAGTGGATATCCGCGGCAGCCGACCACCTCGATGGAATGTATCTCAAGAAGGGCCAAAAGGTTGGAAAGGTCGTCACCCTCGACCGCGTCGTCATAATCGCCCAGTGCCCGCACCGCCTTGCGGGCATGTTGCTGGCCGAGGCGAAGCCCGAGGTCGAGATCCGCCTCGTCGGTGAGCCTTCGACCGTGCTGGCCGGGACGTGGGAAATCCGCCCGGCCGGGGCGAGAGGAGAAGATGACCCGCCCATCCTTGCCTCGTCGATAAAGCCCGATGCGGCAGGCGGGGCCGGCCCAAACGGCGACACCTTCGAGCTGCGCGTAACGCCGCACGGCCGGGGTACTTTGCAAATTATGCCTGGGCAATCTGTTGTGATTCGGATCGACCTTCCGCGCCGGCCCATTATCGCCCAATGGTGGCGGTCGGTCAGGCAGATGGCCCAGCAGCGGTTCCGCATCTTCTGACAGTCTGCCCTGCCGGAAGGTCGCCCATGCCGCCCGGCCGGCGTTTTTCTTTCGAAAATCTCTAAAGTCACCAAAAAATATTCGGGCGTAAGGCAGATTCCGCGGGGCCGGGTTGCCCCTTTTTCGGGGGGTGTAACTTGTTTACGGCGGGAAGCATTCCACGGGCGGTTCTTCCGTAACATCTTCTATTATTGGATCTTGCAGCACGTAACTTCACGGAGGGATTTCCAAATGCCATAATCGGGGCGCCCCGCCCGCCGGAGATTGGGGCAAAAATATACGATAAGGCCGCACTTGCGGCAACTTTGGGGCTTGACGAATCGCCTAATCGAAGTACAATGAACGTGCTCAGTAATGTCCTTGGCGACGAGAATGGGCCGCTCAGCCCGTCGTAGCACCAGGGATACACACATAAGAGAGGAGAGTGCTCAATGCTCAAGCACGCATTTGTATTGGGTCTGGCGGTGGTCGGTATAATGTTGGCTTCGCCATGCCACGCTCAGCTTATCGACCCAAACTTCGACGTCATGTACCACCCATCGGGCGACGCCACTGCGGAGGCTGTGCTTACCAGCCAGATAGAGGCTGTGTCAGGTGCTGTCTCCGGTGCTCACTCGGGCGACCCAATCCCTCCGAGCCCGGACGATTACTTCAGCGACTCGCACACGGTGGTCTTCGAAGACCTTTTCGCCGGTGCCAGCGGCATCTTCGCCCTGGACCAGTTCAACGCAAACCGCACCCTGTACAACGACGGGACAACTGCGATCACCCAGCTTCAGGGCGTGCTGCTCTACTTCACGGTGCAACTCAAGAGCGGCCGGCAGGTGTTCGACAACGAGTCCAACAAGGAGGTCATGACGGCAATCCTTAGAATAGGCACGAACGTCAATGTCTGGAGCACGGATTCTACTGCCGGGGTCAACTTGTCGGTCAGCCCAATCGTGTCGAACAGCGGGTCTCTGGCGCCCGACCAGAACGGCCCCTACGACGGCTTCCCGTCTGACATGACCGATTTGCTGGCGATCGAAGCCCACAGCACGGGGCTGGACAAGCTTGCGGCCATTATCGACCCCAACAACCCGAACAGCGCAGGTGAAGTGAATGAGATCCATTTAGATACCGCACCGGGCAGTGCTGCCTTCCTAGCAGCCTTCACCGGCACAGGAACGGTCGAATTCGAATACACGAGCCTGCTCAACACGTACCACCAGGTCAGCAGCCAGGGCGTGATCGGATGGTCTATTCAGCCGACATACGACCTCGAGGCCCGGGTGGTCTACCTGTACGCAGCCGTTCCCGAGCCGGCCTCGATGAGCCTTCTGGCCGTCGCAGTCGTGTCGGTCCTGGCCCGGCGTAGGCGAAAAAGAAAAATGCGGCTGTCCTGAGCAAGCCCTCACGGGCATGGCAAACAATACCCGGCGGGCCGATCTCCTGGATCGGCACGCCGTTTTTGTGCGCTCCTTCCGTGCGGCCACCCCGTTCTCGACAGGCAAGCCGCACCAAACTTTAGTAATACTTTGCTCGAGATTGTTTTTTTGAAGAAAAAGACATTGCCTTGGCCGGGAAAGTCGACGATCATACCGCAAGTTCCGTTGGACTGGCTAGCGCTTCCCCAAGTGCGGCAGGCGCGGGGTTTGTTGTACGCCAGGCAGTGTGGGAACGGCGAACGAATCTGTCAGCTTGGACAATCGGGTTGCTCCTGAGGAAAGGTCTGAACGTGAACGCGTCAAGACTTCTGTTCGAAGGTTTGGAGGATCGCATCCTGCTCGACGGGATTCCGGCGAGTATGATCGCGAGCCTTCCCCCCATCACCTACAGTGACAGCATTACCGACGACGTGGGCGATGTGGCCACGGCAAGCTTCACCCTGCCGAAATTTGACGATCAAGGCGGCCTGCGGACTCTCGTCAGCGTTACGCTCGACAGCACCACCACGACAACAACGGGCACTTACAACGTCGTCAACGTGGACGCTTTTGCCGGAACTGTGCTCATGTCGCTGGACTTGAGCGTCGCAAGCACCGTCTCAGGGACTCCGGCATTTGACTACGCGAACGTTGCGGGGGCCACGGCGAACCAGCCGATTGCCGTCGGCCAAACGGTCTCGGTGACGCTGCCCGACTACACCTCGGGGGCCCAGCAGAGGATTGTGTTGTATCCGTCGGGCGACTTGGCCGACTTCATCGCCGCGCCGGGCGACTCGACCATCCTGTTCGAGATCACCACCAGTTCGGCCGCGGATCACACGGCTAACGTGGCCGTCAATTATTTCAACAGCCCGCTCATGACGTACACCATGAGCGGGCAGGTGATTTACGAATACGTCGAAACCATCCAATACACCGACGAGACATTCTACGGCACGAGGCGGGTGTTCGAGAAGCTTCCGCCGCCGCGGTTCCAGCCGTTCTACAGCGGCACGGCCCAGCCGGGCGCTTCCCTGACGGTCGACGTTCTCGGCCTCGGCGGGGAGTTGTTGGGCTCGACGTCCACCGTCGTGGACGCCGGCGGCAACTGGGCGGCGAGTTTCTACGACCTGAGCATGACCGGCCAGCCGCACACGGTTTCTATCCGGCAGTCGTACACGGGGTATACGCCCCTGACCGGCGCCGGCTACAATCTGCGGCGTTACTTCTCGCCGGCGATGCTGGGCGGAGCGTACGCCTCCGAACGACTCACAGTGGACAACGTGCTCGGCAATCGATTGGCCAGGGTGTCGATGGCGGCGCTTTACTCCGCCAGCGCGAGTCCGCTTTCGCTGGGCATGGCGCCATACGGTTTCGAAATGCTGCCCGTGTCGGCTTCGCCGCAGGGGCTTTATTAACGGTTTGTTGAACAAGGCCACTTTTGCGGCCTGAACGCCCGGCTTGGCCGGTGCGGTGCGGGTCCTGAGCCAAAGGTTGTTGAGGAGAGCTTTCACAATGCGACAATTCTGGGAATCCAAAACGTACGTGCTGTCCTGCCTGCTCGTAGCGTGCGGCCTGATGCTGGCTTCCTGCCAGACTCGCCTCGCAAAGAACGACAAGGACTTCGGGCGCGCCACGCAGAAACGCCTTTCCGACAACTTCCACCAGCAGATCGCCGAGTTGTCGCAGGCCGAGAAGCGCCTGCCCTCGACCGGCGCGGCTCCGAAGATGCCGGCCGACTACAGCCCGTGGTGGGCCGACGGCGTCTGCGGCAAGATCTTCGAGTCTTCCAGGCCCGCGGCCTACCCCCTCGATGAGCTTTACGTCCGGGCGCTGCAGCATTCGTCGCAGATCAGGGTCTTCAGCGACGTGCCGTTGATCCGCGAGACGGGCATCCAGGAAGCCCGCGGCGAGTTTGACACCCACCTGTTCGCCGAGGCCACGTACGAACACGTCAACGAGCCGGTGAGCACCCTGCTGAAGACCGGCGTCGGCGGGCCTAACCGCTTCAAGCAGTGGGAATCCCGCGTCGAGGTCGGCGTCAAGAAGAAGCTCGCCACCGGCGCCGAGGTCACGCTCTCGCAGGAGCTTCGCCGCACGACCAACAACTCGATCTACTTCGATCCCCACCGCCAGTCGACGGCCACGCTTGCCCTGACTGTCATCCAGCCGCTGCTTCGCGGCGCCGGCTGCGAGTACAACCGCGCCCGTATCCGCATAGCCAAGTTCGACACCGAGATCGCCCGAAACGAGTTCGTCCGCCAGGCCGAGGGGCACCTGCTGGCGGTCAACCGTGCGTACTGGAACCTCTACTTCGCACGGGCAACCACCCTCCAGATCCAGAAGCTCGTCAAGGACACCGCCGCAATCGTCTCCAAGCTCGAGCAACGCAAGGACATCGACGCGATGGAAGGCGAGTTGATGCGAGCCAAGGCCGCGCTGTCCAAGCGACGCGCCGACCTCGTCCGAGCGGAAGTCGCCATCAAGAACGCCGAGGACCGCATCAAGGCCCTGCTGAACGACCCGACACTGTTGCCCAGCCCCCAGGCCGAACTGCTGCCCGCCAGCATGCCGTCGATAAGGCCCATCAAGATCGACATGAAGCAGGCCGCCGTCGTAGCGCTGGAAAACAGGCCGGAAATCCTCCAGTCCTTCCTCCAGCTCAAGGCCTCCGCCATCCGAAAGAACGTCTCCAAGAACGAGCTGCTCCCGCAGTTGGACCTGATCCTGTCCACGTCGCTCATGGGCCTTGACCAGGCAGGCTGCCTTCTCGACGGCTTCGACAACCAGTTCCACGGCGCGCATCCGGGCTTCCTGGTCGGGCTCAAGTTCGACTATCCCTGCCCGAACAACACCGCAAAGGCCGTCTACCGGAGACGTCGCCTCGAGATCCGCCAGCAGTTGGCGGATATCCAGACCACCGTCGACACCGTGCTGCTTGAAGTCAAGATATCCGCACGCGAGGTCATGACGGCCTATCGCGAGGTAGCCACCCGTTACGAGGCCCTCAAGGCGGCCGAGGAAGACGTCCGAGTCCTGACCAAGCGTTGGGACTCCTCCGGCGGCGCCCAAAAGCCCGCCATCGGCTACCTCCAGCTTCTGATCGACGCACAGGATCGCCTGGCCTCGGCCGAGGAAGAGTTCACCCGCAGCAGCGTGCTTTACAACGTTGCGACCATCAGCCTCCAGAGGGCCCAGGGCACGCTTCTCAAGTATGAGGACCTGGAGATCAAACGCACCCGGGATGACGCCGGCCTGCCCGTGCTGAACATCAGCAAGAAGCCCAACGGCCGCCCCGTCGCACCAGTAGCGCCCGCGGCCCCTGTCACGAAGCCGGCCTCCAAGCCAGCCAGTGCCAAGGCCATCGCGCCGGTCGCGCCGACCAGGATTTCCGCCGCACCCGCCGCCAAGCCGGCGTACAAGCCAGTGGCCACTACGGCAGCGCCGACCACCGTCGCCGGGCGAGCGGCCGCGGCCGCGGTCGCCAAGCGGGCAATGACCGCCACCGCCCTGCCGGTGATGACCGCTGACAGCTCGCGGACGATTGATCGCTGGGCGAAGCCCGGCAAGTAGCCGCCGCGTACAAGGACAACTGGATCGATGTCCCGGGAGTCTCCGCACCGTCGGAGGCTCTCGGCATTTCCGGCCGGGCCCTGCCGACGCCCAGGCCGGGGAAAGGCGCCGCCATGACACGCCGTATGATCGTTGCGATCCTGGTCATGGGGCCTGTGGCTATCGCTGGCCGGGGCGGCGCCGCCGAGGCCACCAAGGCAATCACCTCCCCCAGCCAGGACCTGACGCTTTCGCTTACCCGCGCGGGCAGGCTTGCCAAGGTCCTTGTCCGCCAGGGCCAGAAGGTCCGCGCAGGCGAGCTTCTGCTCCAGCTCGAGGACTCCGTCGAACGCAGACAAGCGGCGCTGCTCAAGGCCAAGGCGGACGACACCTCCGCTCTCCGCGCCGCCGCGCTGAAGCAGGCACGCGCAAAGAGCATACTCGCCAAGGTGCTGGCCGCCTACGCCAGCCAGGCCGCGCCGCAACGCGAGCTTGAGGACGCTCAACTCGACGCCGACATGGCGGAGATCGAAGTGGTCGCGGCCAAACTGGCCCACGAGCAGGACATCGGCAAGTACGAACAGGCCGAGCTCGAACTCGACAGAATGCAACTGACCTGCCCCGTCGGCGGCGAGGTCGAACAACTCATGGCCAAGGCAGGCGAGTCCGTCGACGCCCTGACGCCGCTGCTGCGTCTGGTCAACGTCGATCCGCTGTGGATCGACACGCCGGTTCCGCTGGAGATCGGACGTCACCTCTCAGCCGGGCGAAAGGCCCTGGTCCAACTGCCCGGACGGACGGTCCCCGTCGAGGGCAAGGTCATCCACGTTTCCCGCGTGGCCGATGCCGCCAGCGAGACGCTTCAGGTCCGCGTCGAGTTGCCCAACCCCGCCGCCAGGCCCGCCGGAGAGCACGTCACCGTGACTTTTCCCGCCCCGGCCGGGGCCGCCGCGGACCCGAAGTAGCATCCGGACATGAAGGAAGCAGGCAAAATGAAACGGCTGGCATATCTCGCCACTTTGGCGGCCGTCGTATTGGCCGTGCCGTGCCCGACTGTCGCCGACGAGATCGACGACCTCGCCCGCAAGCTCAACGTCCGCCCCCGGTGGCACGGCTACAAACCGGAGTTCCACTACACCCAGCGGACATACGCCTTCACCGAACCGGGCGGCATCGTGCGGCGAACCTGGCGACTGGCGATGGACGGTCCGCGCTACGTCGCGCTCGTTCCCGACGACCACCTCCAGTTGCTGGGCTTTACGGTCGGCACGGCCCCGACCAGCTTCGCCATGCCCGCGGGTCGATACGTCCTCGACGCGTTCCGCGGCCCGTTTATGCCGACGCAAAGCCTGATTCCGCCCTTCGTCCGCTACCAGAGCGACGGCAGCAGCAACATCTCCCGCACCGACCACTTCCGCGTCGGCGGAACGTCCATGACGCTCGTCCGCGCCAGCATCCGCCGAACCGAGGTCGTCAAGAAATACGTCATCACCGTACACGAGCAACTGGGCTACATGATCGAGGGCACCATCGAGGTGACGTTCCGCAAGCCCGACCCTGCCACCAAGGTCTTCACTACCGACATCGCCTGCTCGGGCGCATTTCAGCCCTGGCCGAACCAGTGGGTGTACGACAAGACCGTCTTCTGCCCGGCAGGGACAACCGACGTCCTGGCCTACGCCAACAACACCGCCGCCATGGCCCGCCTGGCCGAAGGCGAGCCGCTGACGATCCGCGACGGTGGGTTCGTGGCATACCTCAATGCCAAGGACTCGTGGAGCCCGTGCCGCACGTTTTCCGGCATCGGCCCGGACGCAAACATGACGCTCGACCCGCAGTCGAACATGCTGCACGTGAGAATCCCAATCCCGCCGGAAAAGTATAACGACCCCAACGGATACCGGCAGGTGTGGAAGATCACCGAGCGGCTGTTCTCGCTGCCGCCGGAGATCGTCACGCACATCCGCGAGAACGCCAAGCCCGCCATGCCCGCCGGCGATGGGCTCGTCATCCGCCTCGGGCGGACAGAGGACTTCGAGGACCAGCCCCTCCCGCTGGACAAGCCCGTGCGAGGTCTGGCCTGGTCGAAGTCAACCACCCCGCCACGACTGCTCACAACCCGCGGCGCATCCGGCAAGAAGTGCCTGCTCATCGAGGGCAAAACCGAGACGAACGTCCCGGCCTTCGTGGTCGCGCCGGATATCCAACGCATCCACCTCAGGCCGGCCACGACGTACCGAATCGAGGCGATGATGAAGTCCGAAGACCTCGCCGCCGACGAGCGCACGGCCTATCGGGATGCCTACGACAACATGGCCGCCAAGATGCAGATCAAGGGGGACACGCCCCCGGACTTCCAACCGTTGTACCCCCATGCCGAGGCGTACGTGACGGCGAACCTGCACGACTCGCCGTCGCCCGACGCCCGGGTCGTCACCCGCCACCGGACCACCGTCGCCAAGGCCGACAACCCCGCATGGCAGAAGGTGGAGATCGAGTTCCTCACGCCCGATTACGACACCTACCTGCGCGTGGGATTCGTCTGCCATTCCGGAACGGCAATGCTCGCCAATTTTTCACTCACGGAAGTAAAATAGACGCGTTCATGGGCGGGGGGGGGGGGGGGGGGGGGGGGGGGGGGGGGGGGGGGGGGGGGGGGGGGGGGGGGGGGGGGGGGGGGGGGGGGGGGGGGG
>JAUWQU010000069.1 GCA_030610965.1 Phycisphaerae bacterium | reverse complement strand
CCCCCCCCCCCCCCCCCCCCCCCCGCCCCCGGCCGCGCGCCTTAGGGCGCGCCGTAACCTGCTTTTGGAGTGGTTGTTGCGCGGGTTTCGGGGGGGTGGCGGGGCGCCGTGGGGCGTCAACGACGCCCGGAAGATGGGTTTTGGCGCTGGTTTCGCGCTGATTTGGCGCTGGTTCGGCGCCGGTCCGCGCGCGATCGGCTGGCTACCGATCCCTACTTCACCAGCTTGACCATTTGGGCGATGGCCCGGTCGGTTTTCTTGTCGATCTTCAGGATGTACCAGCTCGCGAGGATGACCAGGGCCGGGGGATGGGCCTCGGCGTGGGAGAGGATTTCCTGGAGCTTGCCCCTGGCGGCGGGGTCGCCGAAGTGGCCCAGTGCCAACGCGGCATCGACGACGAGTTCACCGTAGGGGCTTTCGAGCAGCGGCCTCATAAGCTCGGCGGTGGCGGGTTGCCGGGCCCGCAGCAGCCCGGCCGCCACTGACCGCGTGATGGCGGAGGATTTTTCCGCGAGTATCGCCCGAAGCCCGCCTATGGCCCCTGGCGTGCCGATGAGCACCAGTTGCTCGGTCGCCCCGGCGGCCAGGAAGTGCTCCTTGTCCATCTGTCGTGGCCGCGGCTCGACGGAGCGGATGAACTCCAGCAGGGCCGGCGTGTAGAAGTCGGCCTTGGCGCCGAGGCTGTTGGCGTCCTGCCCGGCGCGGTCCAGAACGTAGGCCAGGGCGATGGGGTGTTCCAGCGCAATAGCGGCCCGCACACTTGGCGTGGCCGTGGGGCCGCCGGTCTTGCGGGCCAGCTCGAACTTCGAAAGCACGCCAACCGTGTCGGTGCCGGATGCGAGCTTGGCCAGGTACGGCCCGCCGTCGTCGCGACTTGCCAGAACGCCCAGCAGGCGGACGCGAAGGGCCAGATTCTCGGTCTTGCTCATGGCCTCGTTAAGGCTGGCCGCGCCGCTGGAGGATACTTCGGCGGCCGTCTCGTGGGCGAGCACGCGGAGCGCCAGCGGGGCTGTCTCGTTGTTGGCTACCTCAAGCGCCAGTGAAGCCGCCGCGCTGATCTTCTGCCGGCGAATCTGCCCGAGCAGCGCACCAAGCATACGCGGCGTGGTGGCAGGGTCGCGCATCACGCGCCGCACGTTGTCGAGGTATTGGGTCTTGCCCAGCCCCACCAGGCACGTTTGGCACAGTGCGGCCGTGACTTGGTCCTTGCTGTCGGCGAGCGTGGTCAGCACGCTCAGGGCGAGTTCGGCCTTGCCCTTGTCCACCAGGGCCCGGCAGGCAAGCGACTTGACGTTGTCGTCGGGGATCTTCATCGCCCCGGCCAGATGCTCGGCCGTCAGTACGTCCAGGCCGATCAGCCGGGCCAGGGCCTCGGCTCGGATGGGCATCGACTGGTCGTAGTTGACGCGCTCGATAAGCGCGTTGGCCGCACGTTTGCCCTGCGCCTCGGGCAGGGCGGCGACGCCGAAGAGCCGGCGGTCCTTGTCGTCACTGCGCGTCATTGCCTCGAGCAGCGGCACCAGGGCGGGGTCGTCCGTGCTGCGAAGGGCGCCAACCGTCGCGTTGGCGGTCTTGGGATCCTTGAGCATGCCCTCCAGATATCCCATGGGCGTCTGCGGGGGTTCGGCGATCTGTGCCGGGGCCGTCCCGGTCCCGGCCAGCACGGCCAGCACGGCCGACATGGGAACGATAATCATACTGCGTTTCATAATGTTCACGTTTTTTCGAATCCTCTTGTCACGTCAGTCCCCGGCCGGCGCCGCGGTCGGGGCGTTCTGGTAGTCTTCCGCCCTCGGCTCGACGACGGCCTGGAGCAGCATGTCCACGACCCGGTCGGCGGCGATGCCTTCGGCGTCGGCGTTGAAGTTGGAGAAAAGGCGGTGCCGCAAGACCGGGTGCGCCACGGCCCGGACGTCGTCGGTGGATACGTTGAATCGTCCGTGCAGCAGCGCCCGGCTCTTGGCGCCCAGGACGAGGTACTGGGCGGCCCGGGGCCCGGCGCCCCCGGTGAGGTAGTTTTTGATGAAGTCCGGGGCCGTGGGGTCGGCGGGCCTTGTGGCGCGGACGATGTTCACGGCGTAGTCCACCACGTGCTGGCTGACGGGGATCTTGCGGATGATTCGCTGAAGCGCCAGCAGGTCCTCGCCGGTCAGGACCTCCTCGGTCTCGACCTTGATGTCCGTCGTCGTGGATTTGACGATCATTCGCTCCTCGTCGAGGGTCGGATAGTCCACAAGCACCATGAACATGAAGCGATCGAGCTGGGCCTCGGGCAGGGGGTAGGTGCCTTCCTGCTCGATGGGGTTCTGCGTGGCCAGGACGAAGAACGGCAGGTCCAGGGCGTAGCTGTTTCCGCCGGCGGTTACGTGGTACTCCTGCATCGCCTGGAGCAGGGCGGCCTGCGTCTTGGGCGGCGTGCGGTTGATCTCGTCGGCCAGGATTATGTTCGAGAAGACCGGCCCCTTTACGAAGCGGAACGCCCGCCTGCCTGTGGTGAGGTCTTCCTCGATCACGTCGGTGCCGGTGATGTCCGACGGCATGAGGTCGGGCGTGAACTGGATGCGGTTGAACTTCAGCTTCAACACCTTGGCCAGCATCGAGATCATCAGCGTCTTGGCCAGGCCCGGCACGCCCACCAGCAGGCAGTGACCGCGGCTGAGCATCGCCTGCATCAGCAGCTCGATGACAGCGTCCTGGCCGATGATGACCTTGTGCAGTTCGGCCAGCATCTTGGCCTTGGCCTTGCTGAGGTTCTCGATAATCCTCATATCAGCCGGCCGCTTGGCAGCCTCGCTCATCGCCGTATCTCCTTCGACATCGCCTGGCCGACAACTCCGTCGCCGTGACGTTCAACCTTAACCGTGCGGTCAGGTTACTTTTGGCCGCCAACTCCGTCGCCGTGACGTTCAACCTTAACCTTGCGGTCAGGTTACTTTTGGCCGGCAACTCCGTCGCCGCGACGTTCGACCTTAACCGTACGGTCAGGTTACTTTGCGAGCCGACAAAGGCAAAATGCAAAATGCGGCGCCGACCCCGGGAAGCACCAAATCTCAAGCACCAAATCCCAAACAAATAACAAGCACCAATGTTCCAATGACCCAAACGAAGGCGCGCATCTGCTCGTGCCGCCTCGCCTGCACCTCTGAGGGGCCGTGAACATCGTCTTGCGCAACTGGCTCTCGATCCGTTTGGTCCTTGTCGTTTGGAACTTGGGGCTCGGTTGATATTTGATGCTTGTTATTTGGTGCTTTTCGGCCCCTTGAGCCGCCGATTCTGGCGGCAACGGCCAACCGCCATCATAACCGCCCACACCATCCGCGGCCCGTCAGGCAATCAGGGCCAGGACGGTCGAGGCGATCGAGAAGTACGTCAGGATGCCTGTTACGTCCATCAGCGAGGCGATGAAAGGCCCGCTCGTCACGGCTGGGTCCAGGCCGACGCGCTTGAAGAAGAACGGCAGCATCGATCCGAGGATGTTGGCGGCCGTGACGGCTACGGCAATCGCCAGCGAAACCGATGTCGCCACGTGCAACGGGTTTACTTGCACCGCGCCCGAGGGCGCTTCGACGAACCCCGCGAACACCCGCGCCGCGAGGAACCCCAGCAAGCCCAGCACAACCCCCAGCGACACGCCGTTGAGCAGCTCGCGCATCAGCACGCGGGACCAGTCGCGCATTTCGACCTCGGCCACGGCCAGGCCGCGGATCATGAGCCCGGCCATCTGCGTACCGGTGTTTCCGGCGGGGGAGTTGATCAGCGGCACGAACACCACCAGCACCGCGAAAAGCGGCAGCTTGTCGAATCCAAGCAGCGCCACAGTCGTGAGAGTTTGGGCGCCCAGCAGCATCGCCAGCCACGGAAGGCGTTTGCCGAGCATCCGCCAGAAGCCGGTGGAGAAGTAGCTGCTTTCCAACGCGGCCATGCCGGCCATCATCTGGAAGTCCTCCGTGCCTTCTTCCTCGGCCACCTCGATGACGTCGTCGACTGTCACTATGCCCACCAGCACGCTGCGGTTGTTCACCACCGGCAGGGCGACGGCCTCGTACTTCATGAACAACTCGATGGCCGATTCCTGGTCGTCCGCGGCACGCAGGCTTGCCACCTGCTCGTCCATGATGCTGCTGACAGTCTGCTGGGGCTGGGCCAGCACCAACTGCTGGAGCATCAGCTCGTCCAACAGGTGCCCGTGGTCGTCCACTACGTACAGGACGTTGAGCGTCTCGACGTCCTGGCCGACCTTGCGGATGTGCTCGAGGACCTCCCCGATCGTCCAGTCCGCGCGCACGGCCACGTACTCGGGCGTCATCAGCCGGCCGATGCTGTCCTCCGGGTAGGCCAGCAGGCTGCGGGCGATCTGGAGCTGCTTGCCGCGAAGGGTGTTCAAGAGCCGCTGGGCTAGCTCGCCAGGCAATTCCTCCAGTAGTTCCGTACGCTCATCCGGGGGCATGTCGTTGAGGATAGACGCCATCCGCTCCGTCGAGAGCGTCTCCAGCAACTCCTCCTGCTGCTCGATATCGAGGTCGCCGAAGATGTCCGCCGCCTCCCCGGCCGGCAGCAGCCGGAACAGGACCGCCAGGTCCTCGCCCTCGAGATTCGTCAGAAGCTCCACCAGGTCGTGGACCTCCATGTCCCGGATGGCGGCCTTGAGCGCAGAGAAGTTCTTCTGCTCGATCAGTTCGTGAATCTCAGGTTGTAGAACCGGTTCGACCATGCCTTTGGCGCCTTGACTGCGGGACGCCCCCCAGGGGGCAAGCGGATAGTCTACCGGCCGGGACGAGGGACCGAAAGGCGCAAAAGTCTCGCGGCTGCGTCCGGGGGGATGAAACCGCCAGCCGACCGCACGGCGCGTCCCTGGGTGCGGTCGGATCATGATGGCGGTTTGTCCTTCCCGTCAGACTCTGCGGATCAACGGGGCAGCAAGCACCAAAGCACAAACAAATCCCAAGTTCCAAACGATAAACACCAAACGCCCCGAGGGCAAAGCTGCCCGGCAAACTCCGCCATGGCGGACCGGGTTGCCAAAGACGATTTCCGCGGACCCAAGCGTCGCCGGCGAAACGACACGACCGTGGGGGTGTCTTCGTTTAGGTAATTGGAGTTTTGATGCTTGTTGTTTGTCTGGGATTTGTTGCTTGAGATTTGGAACTTCGCCGGGGCGGCAAGTTGCCACCGCCAGCCGACCGCACCCGTGCGAACCGACTTCTTCAACTCCCCGCTGGCCCGTCCGGGCAAAGTCGGGTATAATCAAGGCGGCTGGTTGCGTGGAAGGCCGCTGTCCGCCCTTTGCGGCGGGCAGAGGAAAGTCCGAGCACCACTGAGCCACGGTGGTGGGTAACGCCCACCGTCCGGCGACGGCTGCGGGCAGCCGCCGACGGGCAGGGACAGTGCCACAGAAAACATACCGCCGACGCCGCGAAAAGCTCCGGGCAAGCCCGTCATGGCCCGGCGGCTCTCGCCCATTACGGTGGGCGAAGCGACGCTGGTAAGGGTGAAATGGTGCGGTAAGAGCGCACCGCGGCGACAGTGATGTCGCCGGCAAGGTAAACCCCACCGGGTGCAAGGCCAAGCAGCGGCGAGGACAGGCTCAGACCATATCGCCGCGGGTAGGCCGCTTGCCCATTGGGCAGAGCCCGTCTGCAAAGGCGGGTCCAGACAAATGGCCTTCGCCTCCGAATCCGGACGCCCGCCGGGCCGGAGGAACAGAACTCGGCTTACAGCGCCGCCGGCCGGGCTTGAAAATAACCCGCCTGGCCCTTGACGTTAACCGGGCAGGTGGTAAACTACCCGGTCTTCGCCCGCTCCCGAAGGCGAAGCGGCGACCCGCGGGCCGCCGAGAACCGGCACAAGCCGGGGCGTAGCTCAGCTTGGCTAGAGCGCTGCGTTCGGGACGCAGAGGCCGGAGGTTCAAATCCTCTCGCCCCGATCCGAAGGGCCGATTGTCAATAGCGGACAATCGGCCCTTCTTGTTGTCACGCGCGGATGCCTTGGCCAGCCCCAGATGCCGCAGCTTGCCCATGGCCGTCGCCAGCCTGCCGCAGGCCTCTCGCAGGGAGTTCGCTCCGCCGAACTGACAAAACAGCACCGCCACGAACTGGTCCCAGCAGGAGAACCCCTTGGCCGCCTTTTCGGCGTCTCGCCGCCTGACGGCCTTGCTGAAGTCTCGCCGGGAAATGAATCAAAGAACTTGTGCAAACAGACTCGCAACCGATACCATGTCGGCGTCTCCTGGATGGGGTGTTTGGGCTTTCTATCAACACCCATTCTGCCCCGTTCGGGAGCGCTTGTAACCTATCGTGAATTCAGGATTGTTTTGGACAAAAGTGGCAGTGGACATTGAACATTCGACATTTAGCATTTGGCATTTATGACATTCGGACTCTAAACAGACCGTCAAACAGTAAAGGCGCATCGCCATGCTCGACCGCTATCCGCCCGTCAATCCCAAGTGCCCGCATTTTCTTCACGGCGGCGACTACAACCCCGACCAGTGGGATCGCCGAACGTGGCTGGAAGACGTGCGGCTGATGAAGCGCTCGGGCTGCAACGCCATGAGCGTCGGCATCTTCTCCTGGGCACACATCGAGGTCGAGGAGGATCGCTTCGAGTTCGGCTGGCTCGACGAGGTCATGGACCTGCTGGCTGAAAACGGCGTGCAGGCCTTGCTGGCCACGCCGAGCGCCTCCCACCCGGCCTGGATGTCGGCTAAGTATCCCGAGGTCCTGCGGGTGGGGGCGGACCTGAGGCGGCGCCACCACGGCGGCCGGGTTAACTATTGCCTGACCTCGCCGATCTTTCGCCGCAAGGCGGCCCAGATCGCCGAGAAGCTCGCCGAGCGCTACAAGGACCACCCGGCCCTGCTGATGTGGCACATGTCCAACGAGTACGGCGGCGAGTGCCACTGCGAACTCTGCCAGCAGGCATTCCGGGATTGGCTATGCGTGCGCTACGGCTCGATCGACGCCCTCAACGCCGCGTGGTGGACGAGCTTCTGGGGCCACACGCTCAGTGACTTCTTGCAGATCGAGAGCCCGCACGCCCTCGGGGAACGCTCCACGCAGGGCCACTGGCTCGACTGGCGGCGGTTCGTCAGCGACCAGATGCTCTCGCTGATGCTCGACGAGATCGCGCCGCTGCGCCGCATCACGCCCGACGTGCCGATTACCACCAACGCCATGGGCACCTATACCGGCCTGAACTACTGGCAGTGGGCGCCGCACCAGGATGTGGTCAGTTGGGACAGCTACCCGAGATGGCGCGACGACGACTCGGACTGGACGATGGCGGCCGAGGTGTCGTTCAAGCACGATATCTACCGGTCGCTCAAGGGCGGCAAGCCCTGGCTGCTGATGGAGTCCACGCCGAGCATGACCAACTGGTTTGCCGTCTGCAAGCCCAAGAGGCCCGGAGTGCATCGCCTGTCCAGCCTCCAGGCCGTCGCGCACGGGGCGGACTCCGTGCAGTATTTCCAATGGCGAAAGAGCCGCGGCTGTTCGGAGAAGTACCACGGCGCGGTCGTCGATCATTGCGGCCACGAGAACAACCGCGTCTTCCGCGACGTGGCTGAAGTCGGCGAGATCCTCGCCAAGCTCGACGACGTGGTCGGCACGACGGTCCGGCCGGAGGTCGCGGTCGTCTACGACTGGGAGAACTGCTGGGCCATCGACGCCTGCCGTGGGCCGCACAAAGAGCGCAAGGATTACGAGCAGACTTGCGTGCGGCACTACCGGCCTTTCTGGTCGGCCGGCATAAGCGTGGACGTTATCGACCAGACCGTGGACCTCGACGGCTATAAGCTTCTGATCGCGCCGATGTCGTACTTGCTTCGGCCTGGCTTCGCCGAGCGGGTCGAGAAGTTCGTCCAGGCCGGCGGCTGGTTCGTCGCGACGTATTGGTCGGGCATCGTCAACGAGACGGACCTCGTATTCACCGGCGGCTGGCCCGGTCCGCTGCGCAAGCTGCTCGGCGTGTGGGTCGAGGAGATGGATGCGCTCTACGACGGCGAGCACAACACCGTCGTGCCGGTTGAGGATAGCTCGCTGGGCATCTCGGCGGCCTGCCGCGCGGAGGTCTTTTGCGACCTCCTTCACGCCGAGTCGGCGGAGGTTTTGGCGACGTACGGCGAGCAGTTTTACGCGGGCTCACCGGCACTTACGGTCAACAGTTTTGGTGCGGGCAGGGCGTACTACATCGCCAGCCGAAACGAGGACGCCTTCCTGTCGGACTTCTACGGGCGGCTCGTGCAGGAGCATGGCCTGAAGCGGGTAATGAAGGCCCGGTTGCCCGAGGGCGTCACGGCCCAGTTGCGCTCGGACGGCGAACGGCAGTTCGTGTTCCTGCTGAACTTTAAGCCCGCGGCCTGCCGGATCGACCTTGCCGGCGAGGAGTTTACCGACCTTCTGACCGGCCAGGCCGTCGAAGGCGAGATCGACCTGCCCGGATACGGCTCGGAGGTGCTGGAGAAGAAGTGACGAGAGGGCGAGTCCCCTCGGGCCTGTCGGGCATGTGGCGGCCGGGGGCGATTTGGTCGCAAGTCCGGTGTTGGGAATAGCTTATGCGACAGGCCCGCTTTGTGGTGTTTTTGTCGCCCTAAAGAAATATCACAAGTTTGCCGAGAAGCTATTGACTCGTTGATGGCATGAGGTAGTATTGATAATTCGCCACCCGGCGACAGGCGGCCCCCCAAGGAGGCCGTGACGAGTGCCTTCGAGGCACATTTGACACGCGATAAGAGCCGCAGTTCGGCAATCCGCCGCAAGGGCGCTATTGCCGGCATGATAAGGTTTTTTTGCATCTGGGCTTGCAGTTCAGTTGGTGCCCTCGCCACCGAGGCCGACGCCCTGCGGGGCTCACCGGCTGATCTTGAGCCGCGGGACACGGGCTTGTAGCTCAGTTGGTTAGAGCGCGCCCCTGATAAGGGCGAGGTCGTTGGTTCGAATCCATCCAGGCCCATTTTTTCACGAAGACTTCCGAGCGGATGGGCGGTTGCGGACCTTCCAGGCATCTGGGCAGAGCCATTGCGAGTGCCGCAATCGGCGCGTTTCACGGATCGGACGGGGACGTAGCTCAGTTGGGAGAGCGATTGGTTTGCAACCAATAGGTCGGCGGTTCGATTCCGCTCGTCTCCATGTGCCAACCCCAGGGCGACAACGTCCTTGCGGCGTCTTGCACAAACCCGTGAAGGCGTCCGGCGGATTGGGAAGATTTTTTCCGAATTCTCTGCTATAATACTTGACGGGGCTGGGCGACGCTGGTAAAAGATGTGACTCGACGCCCGCGAGGCGGTTGTAATCCTCTGCGGGTTTTTTAGACGGCAGGCCGCTATGGCCGGCCGGCGAATGAAGTGCGGACGGCTCTTTGAAAAGTGAATAGGGAAGATTCAAAACGCAGGTTCACCGAATTTTGAGTGTCTGACGGTTTGGACGTTTTCGTCGTCTGTCCATGAGGGCATGCGACGGATACGGTCAAGCTACTAAGGGTACATGGTGGATGTCTTGGCGTGATGAGGCGATGAAGGACGTGGTAGGCTGCGATAAGCCCAGGGGAGCTGTCAAACAAGCTTTGATCCTGGGATTTCCGAATGGGGAAACCCGTCGTCACTGTGCAAGCAGATGACGTCACTGCCGGCTGAATGCATAGGTCGGCAGGGCGAACGCAGGGAACTGAAACATCTAAGTACCTGCAGGAGAGTAAAGTAAAAACGACTCCCTAAGTAGCGGCGAGCGAACGGGGAATAGCCCAAACCAGTCGGCGCGTTAAAGCAAGCACGCGTTGCGTCGATGGGGTTGTGGGACCTGATAGGCTCTAGTGC
>JAUWQU010000384.1 GCA_030610965.1 Phycisphaerae bacterium | reverse complement strand
CCCCCCCCCCCCCCCCCCTCGGAGGGTTTTTTGGTGGGTATTTGGCCGGTGTTTGGCAGGTTTTGGAAGGTTTTGGCGGGTTTTGGGCCTGTTGGAGGCGTTTGGGGATGCGTTTTCGGAGGGCGATTGGGGGCGTTTCGTGGTGCATTGGTGCCGCAACGGATGACAGTGCGCCTGCCAGTGGCGCCGACGCCGTGACAAGACCGACTACCGGCTACTGGCTACTGGCTGTCGACTACCAAGAACCCCCTTGCGTTTGCGCCCGCCGGTGGGACAATCGCTCCCCGTGTGGTGTTCTTTCACAAAGGGCGTTTGTTGATGAGCACGAAGGCATGGGCCTGGACGACTTGCCTCGTCGCGGCCGCCGCATTGGCCGGCTGCGGCGGGCCAGGCGCGTCGCGCAATCCGCGAGCCACCGAAGCCATCGAGGCCGAGATCGCCAGTAAGTGGCAAAAACGCCTCGACGAGCTGCCGGCCGAGAAGCTCGTGCTCATAAGCCCGCACAACGAGAGCATCGCCAAAGAGTTCACCTGGGCCTTCGTAATCGACTACGCCATCGCCCACGGCAGGCGCGTGCAACTGGAATGGCGCGACGTCGGCGGCGGCAGCACGGGCATCGTAAGGTACTTGCGAAACGTTTACGCTCGCGCGGAGACCGCCGAGATCGACATCTTCTGGGGCGGCGGTGAGGTGGAATTCCAGAAGCTCGCCGGCGAGGGCCTGCTGACGCCGCTGAAGCTCACCGCCCTCACGCGCGAGGCCATACCGGCAACTTTCGGCGGCTTGGAGATGCGCGACCCGAACGACCTCTGGTGCGGCTCGGCCGTCAGCGGCTTCGGTTTCATCTACAACCGCCCGCTGCTGAAGCGAGCGGGCGTCGCGCCGCCCAAGACCTGGGACGACATCGCAAAGCCCGAGTGTTTCGACCTCATCTGCCTGGCCGACCCCATGCAGTCCGGCTCGGCCGCCGCCGCGTACGAGATGATCGTCCAGTCCGAACCGACCTGGCCCGCCGGCTGGGCAAAGCTGCTGGCGGTACTGGGCAACGCCAAGCGTTTCGTCGACAGCGCCGGTGCGGCCGCAAACGGCCCGGCCCTTGGCGAGGCGCCCATCGCCACGTGCATCGACTTCTACGGCGCCCTCCGCGTGGCCGAGGCGCCGGACATCCTCGTCTACGTCAGCCCGAAGGGCCAGACCGCCTTTAGCCCGGACCCCATCGGCATCCTGAAAAACCCGCCGCACCCCGAGCTGGCGCAGGCGTTCGTTGACTTTGTGCTCTCGGTGAAGGGCCAGGCCCTGTGGGCGCTGAACGTCGGCGAGCCGGACGGGCCGGTGCGCAACCCCCTAGGCCGGCAGCCCCTTCGCAAGGACGTATACGACCTCTACGCCGGCAGCGGAAAACTCTCGCCGTGGACCGTCAACCCGTACGAGTCCGGCAACGAGATGAAGATCGACGCCGAGCTGCGAAAGGTCCGCTTCGGCGTGCTTCGCAACCTTGTCAGGGCGGCCGCCATAGACAACCGCCAGTACCTCCAGGCAGCCCGCGCCAGGCTCATCGAGACCAACTTCGAGCCCGCGGGCCTGGCCGAGTTCAACCGTCTGCCCGACAACGTCGCGACGCGAGAAGGCGTCTTCGAGGTAGCCAAACAACTGCGGGACAGGACCCAGGCGGCGAAGATAACCACCGGGTGGCAAAGCTTCTTCCGCGACAAGTACCTGAAGGTGAGCCGGTGACGGAAGCGAAGAATCTCCAGCCCGTCTCCGCTCGCGCCATGAAGGCCCGACGCCGCGGAGGACTCATCCCCGACCTCATGGGCGGCGGCCTTACGTTGATGCTCCTGGCGGCCCTGGTGCTGCCGATTGCGGTCGTGATCGCCGGCGGGTTCATCCAGGAGGGCCGGGCGAGCTTCTACTGGCTCAGCCACGTGCTGACCAACCGCATACTCATGGGTCAACTCGTCAACGGACTGGCCCTGGCGGCGACGACAACGCTGGCCTGCATGCTCCTGGCCATCCCGCTGGCGATCGTGCGGACGCGGTACAGCTTTCGCGGGGCCGGCATCTTAAGCGCCCTGCTGCTGGTGCCGCTGATCCTCCCGCCGTTCGTCGGCGCGCTTTCCATGCGGAAGATCCTCGCCCAGGGCGGCGTGCTCAACCGCATCCTCCTGGAAATCGGCATCCTCGGCCCGCGCTTCCAAGACTGGCCGGACTGGCTCGGCTCGGGCTTCCCCGCCGTGGTCGTGCTCCAGGTGCTGCACCTGTTCCCGATACTCTACCTCAACGCCTCGGCCGCCCTTGCCAACGTGGACCCCGCCGCGACCCAGGCCGCTCGCAACCTCGGCGCCGGGCCGCTGAGGGCATTCTGGAAGATCACGCTCCCGCTGATCCGCCCCGGGCTGTTCGCGGGCGGGACCATCGTCTTCATCTGGGCATTCACCGACATCGGCACGCCTCTGATCGTCGGCTTCGACGAAGTCCTGCCAGTAACGCTTTTCCAAAGACTCAGCCAGGAGGACATCAGCCCGCTGACTTACACGCTGGTGTTCATTCTGCTCTCGACGGCGGTGGCTATGTACGTGCTGGGCAAGTTCGTCTTCGGCCGAAGTGCGACTGCCGACACGTCCAAGGCGTCGATCGCCGAGGAAACCCGCCGCCTGGGGCTCGCCGGCACGCTGGCGGCCTGGCTGCTGTTCGGCACGGTGATATGCCTTGCCCTTACGCCGCACGTCGGCGTGGTCCTGACGGCCTTGTCGAAGCGATGGGTCAACACCATCGTGCCGAGCGTCTTCACGACCGAGTATCTCCGCTTCGTCATCACCCGCCCATCCACCTACAGGTCCATCATCAACAGCCTCATGTACGCGGGCACGTCGACGCTCATCGACATCGCCATCGGCTGCGTCGCGGCCTGGCTTATGGTCCGGTCGAAAATCCGCGGGCGGACATTGCTCGACGGATTATGCATGCTGCCTCTGGCGGTGCCGGGGCTTATCCTCGCGGCCGGGTACGTGGCGATTACCGTCAAGGGCTCCGCACTGGAGTCGATCGGGCCGATGCGAAACCCGTTCATCATCCTGGTGGTGGCGTACTCCGTCCGCCGGCTGCCGTTCGTGGTTCGCGGCGTTACGGCGGGCCTTCAGCAGGTGCCCGTGGCGATGGAGGAGGCAGGGCGCAACCTCGGCGCATCGAGGGCCCGCGTGATATTCCGCATCACCGCTCCGCTTATCGCGGCGAACGTGATCGCCGCGGGCGTGCTTACGTTCGCGTTCGCGATGCTCGAGGTCAGCGACTCGCTGAACCTGGCCCAGCTCGAGACGCACTACCCGATAACGAAGGAAATCTACAGGCAGCTGTCGTCGGGCAACGGCGACGCCGCCGCCATCGCCTCGGCCCTGGGCGTCTACGGCATGATTCTGCTGGGCGGCACGTTCGCTATCGCCGGCGCGCTGATGGGCAAACGGCTCGGGGCGATTTTCCGCGCATGAAACGCCCCATGGACAGATGAAGACGAGCAAACATGAAACGCATACGTCTTGAGAACATCGTGAAGGTTTTCGGTTCCGGCTCGAAGGCGGCCGCGGTCGCGGTCGACCACGTCAGCCTGACCATCGAGCCCGGCGAGTTCTTCTTCCTGCTCGGCCCCAGCGGCTGCGGAAAGACGACGCTGCTGCGGATAATCGCCGGCCTGACGGACCCCACCGCCGGGCAGGTGACCCTCGGCGACCGCAACGTGACGCGTCTGGCCGTCGAGCAGCGGAACACCGCGCTGGTCTTCCAGAACTACGCCCTCTGGCCGCACATGACCGTCCGGCAGAACGTGGAGTTCGGCCCGCGGATGCGAGGCGCGCCGGCCGACACTCGCCGCCAGCGAGCGGCGGACAACCTCACCCGCGTCGAGATGACCGCCTACGCCGCACGCAAACCCAACCAGCTTTCCGGCGGCCAGCAGCAGAGGGTCGCCCTCGCCCGTGCCCTGGCCGCACAGCCCGACTGCCTCCTGCTCGACGAGCCGCTAAGCAACCTCGACGCCCGCCTCCGCCTGCACATGCGGCACGAACTTCGCCACCTGGTAAAGTCCACCGGCACCACGGCCGTCTATGTCACCCACGACCAGAAAGAAGCCCTCTCCATGGCCGACCGCATGGCTGTGATGAACGCCGGCAAGGTCGTCCAGATAGGCAGGCCGGAGGAAGTGTACAACAGGCCCGCCACAAAGTTCGTCGCCGACTTCCTCGGCGAGGCAAACTTCACGCCCGGCAAGATCGCCGCACCCGCGCCCCAAACCTCCGCTGCGCCCGCGACCGCCGCCGTGCGTGTGGAAACGCCCGTCGGCAGCCTGCAGGCCGCAGCCTCCCCCGGCCGAGGACCAGGCAGCGACGTGCTCTGCTGCGTGCGACCCGAGCGAATCGAGCTTTCCGACACGCCCGCCCAGACCAGCGGCGACGTCGTCAGCCTGCAAGCGACCGTGGCCGAAAGCATCTACCTCGGCGAGATACGACAATACCTCTGCGACCTGCCAGGCCGGCAGCGATGGAAGATATCCGTCCTCGCCGGATCCGAAAAAGCCATCCCCGCAGGCACAACCGTAACCCTCCGCATCGCCGCCCGGGACGTGGCAATACTGCCGGCCTGAGCCTGCCGAGCGGCGGGGCTCTCGACTATTGGGATACCACGTACCCACGGCTCCGCTACGCTGGGCCGTGGGCTGACATGTGCCGCCCGCCGCAAGGGCGGGCTAGACTACCGGCTGCCGCCCGCCGGCTGCCACTACGTGCGCGACTCGCGCTTTAGCCTGCGACGCCACAGCGTCAGGAACAGGGCGCCAAGGGCGGCAACGATGCCCATGATCTTGAAGGCGCTCAGGAACCACAGATACAGCGCCTGGATGTTCGCCCAGGTTACG
>JAUWQU010000560.1 GCA_030610965.1 Phycisphaerae bacterium | reverse complement strand
ATCGCCACCGGCAACAGCGGAATCCAGTACCGCAGCTTCCAGGCGCCCACCAGGGCCGGCTCGTCGAACAAGTGGGTCGTCGGCGGCTACCAGGCAGAGGTCCAGGACCTCGCCGGCAAGGTCGGAGGGCTCTACGACGAGAGGCGTCGCGGCTGGATCGCCCCATTCAGCCAGTTCGTTCTTCTGGACAACGTCGACGGCAAGCTCAAGAAGAACACCATTTCCACGGTCTGCGACAAGGCCGCGACCGTCAAGGCCGGCTACTACAAGGAAAAGGACTTCAACGAGTACACCATCACGTGTCGCGGCAACCACCACACGCACGAGATTAACGGCTACCCGGCCGCCGAACTGATCGACCGCGACATGGTCAAGCGTACGCTGGATGGGCTGCTGGCCCTTCAGATTCACGCGGGCGCGCCGATGATCGTCGACTTCAAGGACATCAAGCTCAAAGTGCTGCCCGAGAATTACGGCGAGGCCGTGCTGTTGTTCAATGGCAAGGATACCGCCGGCTGGAAGGTCTCCAGCGACGCGTTGAAGGACACCTTCTCCGCCGTCGACGGCGCGATGGCCTGCAAGGGCAAGCCCGCCGGCTACATTCGCACCGAGGCCCAGTACGACAACTTCGTCCTGCGGCTCCAGATGCGCCACCACGTCAAGTGCAACGCCGGCGTGCTGGTGCGGGTCCACGGCGAGGACAAGGTCTGGCCGAACTCCATCGAGTGCCAGGGCCAGAAAGACTCCATGGGCGACATCAGCAATATCGGCCAGTTCCCGATGAAGGCCGCCGCCGAGCGGACCAGGGGCCGGCACACCAAAAAGCTCCACCCGACCAACGAGAACCCCGTCGGCCAGTGGAACAACTATGAGGTCTACCTCAACAAGGGCGACCTGGTGATAAAGGTCAACGGCCTGGTGCAGAACATCGCCACAGACTGCAAGGAACTGCCCGGCTGGATCGCCCTCCAGTCTGAAGGCGGGGCGCTGGATTACCGCAACATCGTGCTGATACCCATCCTCGGCAAGAAGTAATCTCTCGCCGGGAGCGCAGAGGTAAGGCAAAGAAGAAGCGAGAGGGGGATTGCATGGATTAAGGGATTACATGGATAGAAGCAGATATGAGCTTCTTAATCCGTGTAATCCCTTAATCTGTGTAATCCCCCTCTGCTGTTTCTTCTTCTCTCCGCCCCCTCCGCTCTCTCTGAGACAAAAACTCAAGGCATGGCGCCCCCAACCCGGGCGCCTGTTCATTTCCTGTCGGCGGCGAGCTTTTTGGCCCCCGGGGTCGGCGGGGAGGTCATTGTTATCTTGACGTTGGCGCACTTGCCGCCGCCGACGGTGAATGATCCTGTGAAGGTCGTGCCGTCAGGCCAGGCCAGGACGAGCTTGGCCGGGCCCCGCCCGGTGTCGTCGAAGCTCCAGCCGCGGTTCCATCCGCGGATGCCCACCAGGGCGCGTTCCAGCAACGAGGCCGGCAACTTCTGGGCGCGGTGGCACTTGAGCCCGCCCGCCCTGGCCTGGCGAAGGAACTGCTCCACGTCGGGAAAGCTCTGGCCCTGGCTTGTCGCGCGGGCCAGGAAGCTGGTCAGCGTGGCCACGTGGGCCTTGATGTAGAGGTCCCTGGTGGGGTTGTCCGGCAGGGCCAGCCACCAGGCGCGGTATCGCTGCTCGAAGGCCTTGATGTTGACGCCGAACCGCGTCCGGAAAGACCGTTTCCAATCCCTTCCGGCGGAGATGTCCGAGATCAGCCCCGCGAAGCTCTGGCGGTACTTGCCGTTTTCGGCATGGACGAGAAAGTGCACCATGGACCAGGCCTGGTCATAGTTGATCCGCACGCGGTTGACTTTGGGCCTGTCGCCACCGCTTTTGCCCCGGCTGCTCTTGCTGGGGCTCTTGGGCTTGTCCCCATTTTTCTGTCTTTGCTCGAAGGCGCCGCGCCATTGGTCGCCGGTCAGCACCAGGAAGTCCAGGAAGGGCGTGATCTGGTCGCTTCTGATGTGCTGCTGGACGGCCGCGAGGCGGCGCTGCGAGATAATGCCGGTAACGAAGCCGTCACCCGTCCAAATCCCCGCGCCGAAGTACTCCGCCAGGCCCTCGTTGATCCATATGGGCATGTGTCCGCCGATGGCCATGTCCACGAACTGATGGAAGCCCTCGTGCTGAACCGTGTGCCACAGGCTCAGGCTGGGGCGTTTGCCTGCCAGGGCCATCAGCACACGGCGCCCGCCGCCGTACTGGCCGGCGCTGCCCGGCAGGCCCCCGGCGGCGAGGTAGTCCTCGGACCGGCCAAAGAGGTAAAAAGGCAGGCGGTTGCGGATTACGCCGGCGAAGCCCTTCGTCCGCCTGTGATATTCCTCCGCCATGGCCGTCATGCGCGCGGACGCCTCGGCGGCGACTTCATCGCCGAGGTCGGTGTAGATGACATAGTACCGCGATGGGTACGCCTTCAGCCGCTTGGATGCGGGAGTGGCAGCGGACTTGGCGCCCTTGTCCTTGGCTGCCCCACTGGCTGCCCCGACGGCCGTCATGCCCACAACGACGACCGCGACCGCGACCGACAACTTCCACTTGCTTCTGCGACGGAACATCCTCTCTACTTCCTCGGCCGGCCTGCCGCAATTGGCCGCGGCGACGCCAGCACCCCGCGCGACCGCCATTAATCATATTCGATCTCGCCCATAACGTCCAGGCAAACTGATTTGGCCGCAGGCCCTCTCGCCCCGTGAGCGACCAGATATTCCGGCACGAGCGAGGATCTGATTCGATTTCGATGTCGTGTTGCAGAATCCGCGATCCGCAATCCGCAACAAAAAGCATCATCGCCTGCTGAGGTACCGCATTCCGGCCGGGCTTCGTCGCCGCCAGGACTTTACCTCGCACACTCGAGGCCCTCCGTGGCCGGGATGAGACTTCCCGTGAAGTTTTTGACGATCCTTGCCCGATAGGTAGTGTGTTCTCTCAGCCGGGCAGTTATGGCATTTCGCCCGGCGCGGGAGCATGCGCCGGGGCGCACGGACGCCCCCGAGCAAGAAGTGCATAAGGTAAAGGAGTTTGTGATGCTACGGAGAGTGGTTTTGTTTTTGGGCGGCGTGATGCGCTCGGCGGGGAGGGCAAATGTGAAGACGGACTCAAAAGGAGACGAACGGGCAAGGCGAAGCACGCTAGCCATCGCGGCATTTGCCGGGTTTTTTTGTCTGTCGGCGGGCGCGGCCAGGGGGGCCGACGATGCCGATACGAGCAAACGCTTAAAAGCGTTGGAGCAGCAGGTCGGGCAGTTGACGGATTTGGTGAAGCAGCAGGCACAGGCGCTCCAGGCCACCCAGCAGGCCAACCGTGAGTTGACGGCCAAAATAAGCGACGAGGACCGGGCGGTTGTGAAAGCCGCGGTCATGAAGGATGCCGACAAGAGGAGTGCCACGCGGGCGAACCTCTGGGCCAACCTTGACGTGCAACTCTACGGCAAGATCAAGGCGGACGCCGCGTTTGACACGTCGCGGGTCAGCACCGGCAACTTCGCCCGTTGGGTCGAGCACGAGAGCACCAACAGCGACGACCACCAGTTGAACATCACCGCCAAAGAGACCCGCCTGGGCCTTCGGTTCACCGGGCCCGACATTGGCGGCGCCAAGACGAGCGGACTCATTGAGATGGACTTCTACGGCGGCGGGGCCGAG
>JAUWQU010000739.1 GCA_030610965.1 Phycisphaerae bacterium | reverse complement strand
AGCACAAGTCCGACAGCGCCTACCCCGCTCTGGAGCTGCTGCCGGACGGAACCGTCGTCGCCACAACCTACGGGCACTGGCACGATGGCGAGGCGCCCTACATCCTGAGCATACGCTTTAAGATCACCGAACTGGATGCCGCGGCGGCCAAGGCAACCGCCCCCACCGAGACCTCAAAGTAGCAGGCCGGGCAAAGCCGCACAGCGGCGACCCACCTACCCCGCGTCAGGTCGCCGCAACAACAAGTGGGTCACGGCTCATCACCTTTCGGCATCATGGCTGTGGGCATATCGTCCGCTTTTGTCAGGGCCCTTCATGCCCATCCCTCGTCCGTTTGAGGTCTGGATCTGGTGTGGTCCGAGTCTGGCTCCACTTCTGGAAGGGCTCTTACTGTCGCCGCGGCTGGGCAATGGTTGCGCGTGTGCAGGGGGGCGGCGAGCGTAGCGTCGTCCCGTCAGCCCGGCCAGGCCTGATTATCCCTGTTCGAAACCCGGCCGGATTGCCGACGTTTCTAAGACACGAATGTCTCGACGCGCCGACAGGTCGCTGTTTGTTCGCCTGCTTAAGCTGGCGATGTGGGTGTCGCTGGCTGCTGCGCTGGTGCAGTTGCTGGTGGCGCTGTTCCGCTGGCGGATGAGCGGTTTACCCGCGCAGTTGCTGCTTACGTGTGTGTGCGTGTTTCTCGGGGCGATGTTCATGTACGTTCAACTCCGCGCCCGCCACCGGGCCGGGCCGGGCTTCGCGCTGCTGCTGATGTTCGGCACGGCGGCGGTGGTCGCCTCGCAGATCAGCTTTCTGGCGCTGGTGTGGGCGGAGTGGGAAAGGACCATGACCTTCACCTGGCGGCTGTGGTGGGTGACCATGGTTCTGTCGGTCGTCATCACGCACCTGGTGATGCTCCAGGCCGCGTCGGCACGTCGGGGCGGGCCTGTCGAGCTAATCACGGCCGTCATGGCGGTCTGGACGGGTCTGATGGTGCTCTGGCTGGGCCTGCGGGGTGACATGCTGGCGGACATCTCGCCGGCGTACTTGTGGGTGCTGGTTTTCCCGGCTGCGCTCACGGCCGTCGGGTCGGTGTACCTGATGGTCCGCCGCGTACTTGGCGTGGCTCGGCCGGGGTCTATTTCCAAGGGCGCGGCCGTCACGGGCGTGCTGATGAGTCACCTGGCGGTGGCGGTGGTGGCGTTCTTTGTTGGCCGGGCCGGCGCCGAGCATGCGCAGCCGGCGGTTCTCGTGTCATCTGCCGGCGGGGACGTCGCCCGGCAGTTGGGCAAGGCCGCCTACTCCGTGCAGTCCGGCGTGGCGGAGTACCTGGGCGACACGCGGATCGTCAGCCGCGCGCCTTTCATCACGGCTGCGCAGATAGAGGCCTTCGAACCGCGCCTGCAACCCGGGGACATCCTGCTGGAGCGGCGGAACTGGTATCTCTCGAACCCCTTCCTGCCAGGCTTCTGGCCGCACGCGGCCCTGTACGTCGGCCGGCTTGAGGACTTGAAGCGGCTCGGCATCGCGGATCACCCAGCCGTTCAGAAGCACCTGGCCGACTATCTGCGCGCCGCGCCCGACGGCCGGGCCAAGACCGTCATCGAGGCCGTCAGCGAGGGCGTGCTTCTCAACAGCCTCACGCACTCGATGCAGGCCGACTACGTCGCCGTGCTGCGCCCGCGCGTGGGCCAGCGCCAGGTCGCGACGGCCATCGTGCGGGCATTCGCCAACCTCGGCAAACCGTACGACTTCAACTTCGACTTCGAGGACACCGCCAAACTCGTCTGCTCGCAGGTGGTCTACCTTTCATATGCCGACGTGCTGGGCTTCCCGCTTCAGCGAGTGCTCGGCCGGAAGACGATGCCCTCCAACGAGATCGCCCGCAAGTATGCCAACGAGGCCGGCAAAGCCGACCGGCAACTGGACCTCGTGCTCTTCCTCGACGCGGTTCCCAGCCGCGGCGTTGCGGTAGAGTCCACGGCGGCCGAGTTCCGAAAATCCGTCCAGCGCCCCCGCGAACTCGTGGAGACGCCGTGACGACAGGCGAGATCACGTCCAGCACCGTGGTTTTGGTTTCTTGTCCCCTTTCCAGACAAATCCTAGATAAAAGGATTCTGGTCTGGCGGATAAACCCAGCGAGCTTGCGCCGCCAAATGTTTTCTCACAGACTTTGTCTGTTTGCCGCAAATCAGGGAATGAGCCCGGTTTGCGGGGAGCGACCGGGCTGGGTCTTCAGGAATAGGATCTCGAACGACCGCTTGGTCGAGGTCGCGTGCTTGACCTGCGGTGATCGCAACAATCCCACGGAAAGGCCCGCCTCCGAACCTCAATCCCAGTCTCAAGCTTTTATCCGGGGAGATCATCGAGGACAGGTCAACAGATATCTCGTTGTATCGATCGGAAAACGCCTGTGAAGAAAGCCGCTTGCGGCCAGTGGCTTGTTCAGTAACGATCCGTTCCTTGACCACCCGCCGGTAAAGATCTTCTGCATCGGGAATCGTCGGATCGTCTCGCCGGTCAGTTCCGACCTCAGGCATGCCCTAGCCCCCCCCCTATCCTATCTGATCAACCCATCCAAGCAGGGATCGGAGGTCGTCGAGATCCTTGATAACCCCCTCTTTCTCCTCCTGGCGTTCTTTATCTTCGGCCAGATACTCGACCAATCCGTCGGCCTTGAACTCGAGCTCCAGCTCTCTCTCGCCGAGATACCATTCCAATTGGATCCCGCCGCCGCTTGCGGGCACCACTTCTGGCTCGGGGAGAGTCTCTTTCTCCGCCAAGCGGAGTAACCTCACAATACCCTTGACCAAGACCAGAGACGGGGGTGGACTACCATAG
>JAUWQU010000490.1 GCA_030610965.1 Phycisphaerae bacterium | reverse complement strand
ACTCCTACGTCGGAGGGGTTTATGACAATATGATGTGGAAGTGCCGTTCCCGCGCGCATTGGCCGGGCCGCGGCGAAAACCGGAATCGGAAAGGAAACGCAACCATGTGTCGCCTGATCTCGTTGTTTGTCGCATTGGCCGTTGTCTGCCCCGCCGCGTTTGCGGCAGCGCCGGCCGTCGAGAGCGTTCAGGGCCTCTACGAGGGCGCCCGCACGGATTCGAGTGGGTCGCACAAGTTCGAGGCCCGCGTCGTCGCCCTCGGCAAGGGCGCCTACAAGGTGTTTATCCGCGAGGCCGGGCAAGACGGCGCGGTGACGAAGGCCGAACTTGACGGCAAGACCGAAGGCGAGGCTGTCACGTTCAGCGGCGCCAGCGGCGACAACGCTTGGAAGGCCTCCTACGCCAAGGGCACGATCAAGGGCACGTGCGGCAAGGGCGGCAAGGTCGAGATGAAGCGCATCGAGCGCGTCAGCCCGACAATGGGCACCAAGTCCCCGGCCGGGGCAGTCGTCATGATCGACGGCAAGAACTTCGACGAGGTCGTGGCCAAACCCGGCAAGGACGGCAAGGTGCCGAAGTGGCAGGTCGCCGCCGATGGCGGCGTGCTGATAGCCAAGGGCGGGATCCGCTCGAAGCAATCGTTCGGCGGCAGCTTCAAGATGCACGTGGAATTCAAGGTCCCCCTGAGGGCCGAGGGCCGCAGCCAGGGGCGCGGCAACAGCGGTTGCTTCATGCCCAACGGCGACGAGGTGCAGGTGCTGGATTCATTCGGCATGACCACCTACAAGGGCGGCGGCTGCGGCGGCCTCTACAAGTACAAGGACCCCGACGCGTTCGACGCGTTTTCGCTGGCCTCGGCCCCGCCGCAGCAGTGGCAGACGTACGACATCGAGTACACCGTCGAGAGCAAAGACTCCAAGCCCACGGGCAAGCCGGTCATCACCGTCTTCCATAACGGCATCAAGATCCACGACAAGGTCCAGCTCCGGAGAAACGCCAAGGCCGGACCCTTCCAGTTCCAGGACCACGGCAACCCGGTGCAGTACCGCAACCTATGGGTGCTGCCGAAGAAATAGGGAACAGAAGGTAATAGGTAGTAGGTAGTGGGACAGGAAGCCCAGGGATAGCAATCCCTGGGAGCCGAAGTCTATTTTGGACTGCGATTGACAGTCTTCGCTACAGCCGCCAGGGCTCTCGCATGGAGTAATGGAGCATGCGGTTGGCCTCGTGGTCGTCGATGAATCGCTCCGCGGCCGGGTCCCATCGCAGTGGCCTGGCGAGCTTTACGGCTATGCCCCCCAGCAGCGCCGCCGACGTGGCGCGGTGGGCTACCTCCGCCGGCGTAATGGTCCGGCCTCGCGTCTTGATACAGTCGATGAAGTTGCGGACGTGGCCGGGGCTCTGTTCGAGGATGACCTCGTTGGCGCCGAACTTCTCCTTCAGCAGGCTCTTGGGCTCGGCGTCGATGCCGGAGCGAGTGAAGACCCACCCCTGGTCGCCCTCGAACCGCACACCGTGGCGAGCCTTGCCCGTGTCGGTCATGATAAGCTTCACGCCGTTGCCGTAGGTAAACTCGATATCGTAGGTCAGGACCGTGTCGTAGAGCCCCTCTTGGGGGAATACGCCGCGTCCCTCGATGGCCACCGGCCCGGTACCGCCGGTATCCATGCCCCAGTGCGCGATGTCCAGGTCATGCACGCCATAGCCGGCGATCCACCCGGAGAGGCTGTAGTCCGAAACGAAGTACCAGCCGGGAAGCCCCCCCTGGTGAAACACGCGGGCCGGCGTGAACGGCGCGTGCGGCACGGGGCCCTGCCAGAGGTCCCAGTCCAGACCTTCCGGCACGGGTTGGGACGGATGGACGCCCGTGGCCCGGCCGGGCGGCGAGCCGATGCGGATTGTGTGGAGCTTGCCGATCCGCCCGTTGCGAACCAATTGGCATGCGTGGCGCACCTCCCACAGCGAGTGCAACTGCGTGCCGTGCTGGAAGACCGCCCCGTAGCGATTCACCACGTCCACCAGGGCCCTGCCCTCGGCGATGGTGTTGCTCAGGGGCTTTTCGCAGTAGACGTCTTTGCCCGCCCGCACGGCCGCGATGGCCGTAAGGATGTGCCAGTGGTCCGGCGTCGCAATGGCGACGGCGTCGATGTCGCTGCGAGCGAGCATGTCGCGGAAGTCGCGATACGCGGCCTCGGGCGGCAGTTTCAGGGCTGTGCGATACCTTTCCCTGGCCGGAGCGTACACGTCGCACACTGCTATGCGCTGGGCGTCCTTGCACGAGGCTAACCCGCCCGAGACGCCACCCATCCGCCCGCCGCAGCCGATGAGGCCCACGGTGATCCGCTCGCTGGCGGCTACCGTTCCGCAAAGGCCCAGCGCTGCCGGGCGAACGAAGTATGGAACCGCCACGGCCGACGCGGCGGCGGAGAGAAACCGCCTGCGGCTCAGCCTGCGAGATACGCTGGGTCTGCGAGCGATGCGTTTCATTACTTGTCCTCCGCCTTGGCCGACTTCGCGTCATCGGCGGGCTTGTTGTAAGCGTCCCATGCTTTGGCGAGATCCTCATCGCCGGCGCCGCTGCCGGGCTGGACCCACAGGCGGTACCTTAACACCAGCGGCTTGTCCTTCGAGAGCGGAAACTTGACTCCCGAGGCCGGGAACGTCGGCTGGAGCCAGCCGAGGTTGGCAAACTTCACCCAGTCGCCCGGGTACGCCGGGTTGCCGGCGTGCTGAATTATCGCCAGCGCCGCGCCCTGCTTGCCGCCGGTAGGCACGCCGGCGATCTGGGCGTAGCTGCGCCGCGGCTCGGCCCCGGCCCCGTCGGTGTGCTCCAATATCTTCTGCCCGCCTTGAAGGGCCGTCCTGATGTTCAGCCCGCCGTAGGCCCTCTGCCCGCGCCGGGCGACTTTCACGCCGTCTACCAGGGCCGCGAAGCTGAACTCGAAATCGACGAAGTACCCGCCCCCGCCGGCCGGGCTTACGCGGATCGTCGCGCGCTCGCGGACGATCGGCTCGGTGTCGCCCCACTTCCAGATGTTCTCAGCCACGATCGTCGCCGCCCCACCGGAAGCGCCGGCCGAGATGAGCTTCGACGGACGGGCGAAGAGCCGCTGAAGGGCGTGCAGGTCCCGCACCTGGCCCTTGTAGTACACCTCCGGCCAGGCCCAGTAGACCCCGCGATGATGGGGATGGTCGCTGGCGTAGTCCACCGTCAGCACCTCGCCGCCGGGTCCGTAGAGCGGGTGGACGTAGTCGCTGCGGGGCTCGGCGTACTTCCTGCCCTTGAGGGCAGCGGGCACGGGGACGGTTGCGAAGTTGTACCGAAGCACCGGGGCGCCTCCGCGCGACACCTCGACCCGACCGGCAAGCTTGTCGTAGCGTACGCTCATTCCATCGGCCGCCGTCGCGGACGGTGCGGCCCCGGTGAGAATTACCGCGGCCAGGCAAAAATGTGCAACGCCGTAAAGCTGAGTCATTGATAGTTCTCCTCAGTGGCCTCGGCAGCCATGCGCGTCCCGGAGGCCGGCAGGGGTAAATGCCTGGATGCCTGCTTTTGTAACACTTTGGCGCAACGAAGATACCGATGGAAGGGCAATGTTTACCCCTCGCCGGATCGGGCAGATGCGACTTGGAGCCCGCTGGCCGCTGGTCCGGCGTCAGGCGCTGATGACGGAGAAGACTATGTCGGTCAGGATGCCTTCCTCGACGAAGTGGGCGAGGATGGGATCGAGTTCGCTGGGCGATCCGGCGAGAAAGTAGTTCCACTGGCCTCGTCGCTGTTCCATGAGTTCGCAGGTCAGGAACGCCTGCTGCCCGGCCACGTCGCGAGGGTCCAGCCGGCGAGCGGTGCGGACCAGGGCGCTCTTGCGAAGGCTCTCGGATTCATAGGGGTGCTCGGCGAGGGTGAGGACCTTGCTGAGCCGCCCAACGACGCGGACGATCTCGTCCTTATCCTGCTGGGAGCACCAGAACGTGACCACCACCGCCCCGCCGGGCGCGCCCGGAAAGGCCGTGCCATGCCCCACGATCGTCTCGATGGAGATTCCGCGGTTGCTGAAGGCCGAGGCGATGCTGGTCAACGCCCCGGCCCGGTCGGCGATTCCGGCGCGGATGACCCAGTGTTTCTTGCCGGCGTCGTTTGTCATGTTCCTCTTGCCTTTGGTTTGCGGTCTACAGGGCGGCCGGCGAGTGCGGTGCGT
>JAUWQU010000728.1 GCA_030610965.1 Phycisphaerae bacterium | reverse complement strand
CAGCGAGACGAAGTTCTCCATCAACTTCTCTTTGGTCATCTCCTTGTCGCGTCGGCTCGTGCCGCCGCCGGTATCGTCATCGAAGATGCCCGACCCGCCGCCGCCCGCCCCGCCCGTGCCGCCGGCCTGGGCTGCGGCCTGGGAAGCCTGCTGCAATTCGATGCGCGGACCCTCGAAGTCCGGTACGGGCACCAACAGGTCGCGAATGTCGTAAACCCGGCGGATGGGCTCCTTGGCCAGGTCGGACTTGGTGGAGATCGTCAAGACGCCGCCGTCAACCACGTAGCGAAGCTCGGCGGCGGCGCCGGCCGCGGCGCCGCTGACGTCACGCAGCACCAGATCCAGAGCTCGCTTGACCGTGATCTTCCGAACGTCGACGCTGACCCTGGTGGTCTGTTCGATGCCCGCGCTGACCAGGGCACGCCAGTTGACGTGAATGTTGGCGTCCGAATACTCGCGGAGGAACGTGATGACGTCCTTGAAGTCGATGTCAGCGAAGCTCAGCCGCTCGATCTCCCGTTTGAGCTTCTCGCGAAGAGCCGCGTCTGCCGGCGTCTCGCCGGCGGCGGAGGCCTGGAACTCCTTGCGGTCCTCGGTCAACTGCTTCCAGTTGCGGGGATAGCGGAGGAGCATGTGCCAGGGCACTTCCGCCGCGCGGCTCTCGGTGAGGGACCTGGCCTCCTCCCTTCGCTGGTCGCGGAACGTCCTGACATCATTCTGGAGGATGCTGAACTCGGTGAGGACTTGCTTCTCGTTGGCGGCCCACGTGTTGGCCGAGTCGATCAGGAGGACCTGCTCGACGACATCGAGCGCCTGGTCGTACTTCTGCTGGCTCCTGAGCGCTGTGGCTTGCTCGCTAAGGGTGGTGATCTTGCGGGCCTTCTGCCGCTGCTGATCGAGCATTCGCCGGGCTCTGACGGTTTCGATCTCGCGGCTTTCCGCGGCCGCCCTGGCCCTGTTGAACGCGTCTCGCCGGTTGGCTATCTGCGTCAGCAGTGCCTGGATTCGAGCGTCCTCGTTGCGGTATTCCATCGCCCCGAAGAAGCTCTTGTTGGCCTGGAGGCTGTCCCGTGCGGACAGGGCCGCCTGCTCGGCGTTGTTGAAATCGGCCTCTTTGTCGGCCCCGGTGAGGACCTCGCGTGCCCGCTGGACCCGCTTGGTGATATCCACCAGTGCGGCCTGGCGGGCGATCTCGTTGCGGCGCTCGAGCCGGCTGAGAACGCCGGCCTCGCTGGCAGTCTTCTGGGCTGCCATCTTGGACGAGTAGGCCAGGAGCTGGTCGACCTCGGCCAGGTCGGAATCGAGGGCCTTTGCGCTCTGGAATAGTACGGCGGCCTGCTCGATCTTCTTGTCGTCGAGAAGCTGCTTGCCCTGGGCCAGCAGTTGGCGGGCCTTGGCCTGTCGCGCGGACATGCGTGGGCTCTGGTCGGCGACGACCGGTGCGGGGGCAATCTCGGGGGCGGCAACCGGCTCGGGCGCAACAGCGGCAACCGTAGCGGGCGCGGCGACGGTGCCGGCCGGAACGGGCGCGGCGGCGGGCGCGGCGGTGGCGGCCTCGACGACTTCCTTTCGCCTCCTGGCCAAAGCCAGTTGGGCCTGTGCGTCGCGACGCATGGACTGGGTGAGGAACTCGCTGGTGGCTGCCTGGGCAAAGCCCTGGACCGCGTCGGCGAGTTCTCCGGCCGTAAGTGCCCTCTCGGCTCCGCGGTAGGCCTCCATGGCGGCGGCCTGCCTGCGAATGACATTGGGCACCTGAGCCAACTGGTCGGCCAGTTGCTGTTTTTCGGCGTCATTCAGCGCCGACTGGTCGTCCTTCAGGATGTCGCTTGCCCGCAGCAGGGCGGTCTGGGCATCCTGAAAGTTCAGGGCTTGGTAGTCGGCGATCCCCTTGGCGAGCAGGACCTTAGCCTTGCCGGCCGAGGCCTCCTGGGCGAATGCCCCGGAACCCATAGCCAAGATGGCCGCGACAATCAAGACGTGGTAGAGAGATTTGCGTCCAATCACCACTGCTCAACTCCTTTGTAAAACAGCCTTCAAAATTGGCCCTGCCCGCGGTTGGGCTTCGGCGGACCCAACCCGTCCTTGGCAAGCCGCCGACGTCGGCCTCTGGTCTGCCTTGTTATTGACTCGGTCATTCGCCGGCGAGAAAGCCGCCGGGCAATCCCGAAAAACCTAATGTCGCCTTCGGATTCTGCCGATATTACTAAGTTCGCGGCGTACGAACTTACTTGCGCGGTGATAATACGCCACCATTGAATTCGATTGCAAGTGCAAAAAAAGACGATCGCGTTTTACCGCGTATTACGGGCGATTATTTGCCCGCCGCTCGCTTTACCGCCTCCGCCAACCGCTTGCGCAACGGGCTCTCGTCGTCCCAGGTCTTGAGGCGGGACTTTAGCTTCCCATCGTCGTCAAAGTAGAGCATCTCCGACGTATTGGTGGTAAATCCTTGCCGCACAAGCGTCTTCTTGAAGTCCAGCCGCAAGGCAATGGCGCCCGTCGAGAAATCCACGTCGACGGATTTGCGGCCTTGGCCTAGAGGATCGACCAAGTCAACCCTTACGACCCCGCCGATGGGTTCGCCCGGCTGAACGTTGAATTTTTTCTTTACCCACTGGCCCCACTTGCGGGCGTAGACCGTCACGGACATCTTGCTGGCCATCACATTGGCGCCGGTCACGAAGAAATGCACCTCGCGCCCCACCGACACCGGGTCGGACCACGGGCTGGGCTTGCAGGTCAGGAACTTCTCGCGGGCCTCGGCCACGTTTTCCGCGGCCACCGCATCGTCGTAAGTCAGCAGCGGGCTGATGCCCACCAGTTGGATGCGGTAGCGGTAGCTGAGGCCGATCGTCAT
>JAUWQU010000200.1 GCA_030610965.1 Phycisphaerae bacterium | reverse complement strand
GTGCGGATCACGCTCACGCCGGGCAGCGTTCACGGCGGCGAGCCGACGACGCTCATCACGGCCTCGCCGTTGCCGGAGTATCCGCACGAGTGGTACGAAAAGGGTATCGGCGTGGTGATCTCCTCGCTGCGGCAGGGATCGGCCCCCCCGGTGTACGGCTGCAAGACCGGATGCTACCTGCCGCGAATCCTCGCCAGCCGGGAAGCCGGGAGCAAGGGGGTCGAGGAGGCCCTCTGGTTTACGGAAGACAACCGCCTGGCCGAGGCATGCACGTGCAATGTCTTCCTGGTGCTCGACGGGGAGGTGTTCACCCCGCCGACGGGAACGCCGGTGCTGCCCGGCGTTGTCCGCGAGGCAGTCTTGGAACTGTGCCGCGGCTTGGGAACGCCCGCCTTTGACAATCGGCCGCTGACAATCCGCGAATTGCTGGGCGCACAGGAGGTTTTCCTGACAGGCTCCTGCTCGGGAATCCGGCCTGTGGTTCGCATCGAGCGCCACGGTGTCGGCGCCGAGACGCCCGGGCCGGTTACGCGGGGGATAATGCAGGCCTACCACGAACTGCTGGACCGCGAGTGCGGCCTTGGCAAGCAAGGAGACCCGTCATGAAGGTTGCCGATATCGTCCGAGTGCTCGAAGCCCTGGTCCCGGCTTACCTGGCCGAGGAGTGGGACAACGTCGGCCTGCTTGTCGGCGACCGCCAGCGGCGCGTGACAAAGCTCATGGCCTGCATGGACGTTACCGAGGGGGTGCTTGCCGAGGCCGTCAAGGCCGGAGTGCAGATGATCCTGGCCCACCATCCGGTGATCTTCAAGCCCGCCGCCCGCGTGACGGCCGAGGATGCGCCGGTGGTTCACGAGGCCATTTGCCGCGGCGTGGCGATCTACGCCGCCCACACCAACCTGGACAACGCCGTCGGCGGCACCAACGACGTCCTGGCCGACGTGCTGGGCCTGTCTGACCGCAGTGCGATCGTGCCAGTCGTCCGCCGCGAGCAGTGCAAGGTCGCCGTCTTCGTGCCGCCGGATGACGCGAGCCGCGTGGGCGAGGCGGCGTTCGACGCCGGGGCCGGACAGATCGGCAACTACCGGGAGTGCGCGTTCCTGGCCCACGGGATCGGCTCATTCTGCGGTCAGCCGGGCACGCACCCCGCCGTCGGCGGGGCCGGGCGGCACGAGGTGGTCGAGGAGCTGAAGCTGGAGGTCGTTTGTCCGCGGTCCAAGGTCCCGGCCGTGTGTGAGGCCATTCGCGGCGCCCACAGCTACGAGCAGGCGGCGATCGACGTTTACCCGCTGGAGGATTTTCCGCCCGGCTGCGGAGGCGGGCGGATCGGTAGGCTGAGGCGTCCGGCGACTGTGCGGTCGATAATCGCGAAGCTCAAGAAGGCCACGGGCTCGCCGAGCGTGCGTCTTGCGGCCCCGGCCGGCGCGGGCAAGCCGGACGGCAGGGGCCGGCTGGTTCGCAACGTGGCGGTTTTCTGCGGTTCGGGCGGATCGTGCTGGCGTGCGGCTGCGGCCCAGGGAGCCGCACTCTACGTTACCGGCGAGATGGGCTATCACGACGCCCTGGACGCCGTCGAGTGCGGGCTTACCGTGCTGTGCCTCGGGCACGGTTACTCCGAGCGAATAGGCATCCGCGCGCTGGCAGGTCATGTGGCGGGGGTGATGGCGAAGCTGAAGGTTGTCGAGTCGTCCCGCGACCGCGACCCGTACGCGGCTGTGTGATTCGAAGATGTTTCGATCTCCGAATCCGCGCCTTGGCTATTTGGCGGGTTTCGTCGTGGTGGTCTTCGCGGGGGTCTACGTCTTTTTAGGAGGGGTGGCGGCCTTGACTTTGGGCTTGGGCGGCTCGGGCATCTCGGTTTTCGGCTGGGACACCTTCTTGATCGAGACTCGCCGGAAGACCATGTAGTCGGGCATCTCATCCCGGCCGATCCTGTAGACCCAGTAGACGATCTGGGTTTTGTTGCGGGGCATGGCGGCCAGCAGCTTGCCTACCTGGGTGACGCCGTTATCCACGGGAGCTGGTTTGAACCGCCATGCGGGCGGCTCGCCGGCAGCCAGGAAGTAGCCCACGGGGTAGTGGTCGAGGGGATCACCTATGAGCTTGACCTTGCCGCCTTTGGTGCTGGGCTTGCCTTCCGTTTTCCGCGCAACGAGCCTGAACTGCGTTCCGGCCAGGCGGATCTTATCGTCCTTGTCGCCGGTGTCGGACTTTACCTCCGTGCCCACCACGAGCACCTGGTCCATCGACCCCTCAGCCATGAGCGGGTCCGCCGGAATCTTGTCGTAGAAGGGAATCTTCTCCGGCTGGGGCAGGTAAGCCGAGCGGATTCGCAGGCTCTCCGGGCTGGCGAAGGTCGTGCCGTTCGCCCCGGCGGTGTTGCGGGAGCCGGCGGCCTCGCGCAGGAAGTCGGCGTGCAGATCGTTGAAGCTTCCCTGCCCGCCGAAGGCGCCGACGGAGCCCAGGCTGCCGAGGCTGACGGCGAAGTCATCCGGGTAGAACGGCCAGACTCCCTGGCTGCGCTGCATGGCGTTGTCGTAGGGCTGGTATCCCATGATGGCGTAGCCGAAGGGCAGCGTCTGCATGATGACCAGGACCATGCCTACCATCGTCATGCTGGCGATAAGCCCGAAGACGCCACCGCCGATGCGGTCGACCCATATGTTGAACTCGACGTTCTTGGGCACGAGGAAGTCGGCCAGGAAACGGGCGATAATCAGCGGAACCACGAACAGGGCGATCAGCGCCACGCCGTCGGCGATGGTGCCCTGCCGACTGTAAAGAAACTCCGAAGCCAGCGCGGGGTAGGCGTTCAGCGCGAAGGCCGCGCAGAGCACGGACAAGATCGCCATGATCACTGAACTGAAGAGCCCATGACTGAGCAGAAAGGCCGTCATGGCCAGTATGAGGACTGTCGCTAGGGTGATGATCAGCATCGTTCGCTATTCTCCGGCCGGGGTGTCATTTCTTCGCGGCCTGCTTTTGTTGCTGGGCGACGCGGACTACTTCCTGGACGCTTGTCGTGCCGTCGATGACCCGGTGCATGGCCATCTCCTGGAGGTAGAGCATCTTGTTCTTGCGGCAGGCGGCGCGGATTTGTGCGACGGTCGCGCCGTCCATGATGAGCTGACGGATATCGGGCGTGAGCTTGAGCAGCTCGAAGACGGCTATCCGCCCCTTGTAGCCGCTTCCCTGGCACTCGGGGCAGATCTCGATTTCCTTCTTGCCGGCCTCGCCGGGTTTGTCGCCTTCCGCCGGCGGGCGGTAGAAGTTGTCAATGTCGGCCGAGGCGAGGTTCAGCTTCGCCAGCCGGGCGGTGTCGGGCTTGTAGGCGACCTTGCACTTGGGGCAAAGTTGGCGGACGAGCATCTGGCAGATCACGCCTCGCAGGATTTGCACGGCCGTCTTGGCGTCGCCGACGAGCTTGACCCACTTGGCCAGGGCCGAGAAGGTATCGTTGGCCTGCATGCCCACCAGGACAGGCTTTTTCGCGGTCAGGTCCGCCAGCGCCTTGGCGGCCTCGCCGTCGGCGCACTTATCGATCATCAGCACGTCGAGCCCTCGCTGGACCGCGACCGAGAGCGTCGTGGACGGTTTGTCGTCCTCGCCGTAGACGTGCTGCGTGATATTCTCGAGGTCGACGGCGGGCTTGGATTCCAGCGTGACGATGCTGCTCATGAAGGCGTCGCGCTGGCGGAGCATGGAGTACAGCGTGCTGGTCACGCCGCTGCCTCGCCGGCCCGCGCAGATGAACAGCCCGTTCTTTGTCTGGGCGATGCTGCTTACCTGCCCGAGGATTTCGTCGGGCATGCCGAGCTCGCCGAGGTTGATCCGCGCCACTTCCTGGATGATGCGGAAGATGAGCCGCTGGCCTCCGGTCGTGCCGGCGGCGCTGACTTCCATGTCCGCGCGGGTGTTGATTTCCTGGCTGTCCACCGACAGTTTGCCCTTCTGCGGGCGGCGGACCTCGTCGACTTCCATGCCGGCGATTTCCTTGATGAACTGGATCATCTCCTCGGCCTGGGCCAGTGGTACGGCCGGGCGCTCGTGGGCGACGCCGTCGATGACGAACAGCACTCGCGAGTTGGATCCCGACGGCGTCATGGCCACCTCGCTGGCGCGGCGCCAGGCGATGTCGAACAGGAACTCCTGGACGTGGTTGTAGGTGAGGATGTCCTTCTCGTCGGCGGTGCTGAGGTCAGGCGGGAAGACGATCTTCTCGTAGTTGTCGTAGATCGTCACCTTCGTGAGGATCTCTATGTCGAGGCCCTTTTTGCGGCCCTTGCCTCGGAACAGCCCAGCCAGGTGGTCGCTTGTAAGGACCTTCTGCTCGGGCGGGACCTTGCCGTTGCGATAGGTCGTGTATGCCAGCAGCCCGCCGCCGGCCAGCACGAGGTAGAACAGCATGCCCACGATGTAAAAGGGCATGACCAGCCAGAGCAGGAATCCCAGCGCGCCGCCGCCGATGGCCAGGGCGTTCCATTTCATCTTGTCGGCGCGGGCGAAGACGGTATCCTCATTGACCCACGATGCCAGCCACATCCAAGGCAGCAGCATAAGCAGCATTATGGCGGCCTTGATTGCCGGCAGGGCCATTCCGAACTCCGGGACGTTTGCGATCTGTGCCATTCTTGCTCCGTGGTGCCCTTGGGCCTGTCGTTCAGGGCCCGGGCGCGGTCAATGTTCTGTCAGCTCGCGGCGCGTTTGCCGGCCGGGGGGGCGAGTCGGACCGGCACGCCCCGCTGCGCCAGGTACTGCTTGGCCTGGGCGATGGTGTACGTGCCGAAGTGGAAGATGCTCGCCGCGAGGGCGGCATCGGCCTTGCCTTCGGTCAGTGCCTGGTAAAGGTGCTCGGCGTTTCCGGCGCCGCCGGAGGCGATCACCGGTATGCTCACCGCCTCGGCCACCGCTCGTGTTATCTCTATATCGTAGCCTGCCAGCGTGCCGTCGGCATCCATTACAGTCAAGAGAATCTCGCCGGCGCCGAGTTCCTCGACCCGCCTCGCCCAGGCGACGGCCTCGAGGCCCGTCGGCGCCCGCCCGCCGTTTATGTGGACGTCCCAGAACTCGCGCCCGTCCTTGATCGTCCGCTTGGGGTCGATGGCCACCACCACGCACTGGGCGCCGAACCGCTTTGACGCCGCCGTGATCAGGGCCGGATCGCGAACCGCGGCGGAGTTTATGCCTACCTTGTCCGCTCCGGCGTTGAGGAGATTGCTGAAGTCCTGGATGGTGCGCACGCCGCCGCCGACGGTCAGCGGCATGTAGATTTCCTCGGCCGTCTTGCGGACGATGTCGATAATGATGTCGCGTGCCTCGTGACTGGCGGTGATGTCCAGGAAGACCAACTCGTCGGCGCCCTCGGCGTCGTAACGGCGGGCAATTTCCACCGGGTCGCCGGCGTCGCGAAGGTCCAAAAAGTTCACGCCCTTGACGACGCGTCCCTTCTCGACGTCCAGGCACGGTATTATTCTCTTGGCCAACATCAACTAATCTCCCAAGATAAGGCGGGCATTCTAACGGACTGTCGGGCGCATCGCAATGCTCTCTTGGCGACAGGCTACCGGCTTCTAAGGAACAACATGACTGATCGGATGGTCCTTTACGGCGGCACGTTCGACCCGGTGCATTACGGGCACCTCATCACGGCCCGGTCTGTGGCGGAGGCGCGTGGGTACGACAAGGTCGTCCTGCTTCCCTCGGCCAGCCCGCCTCACAAGGCCCCGGCCAGCGCCGGCGGGGCCGAAAGGCTGGAGATGCTCCGCCTGGCCGTGGCGGGCGACCCGATGTTCGACGTCTGCGATATCGAAATCCGCCGCACGGGCAAGAGCTACACCTTCGACACCCTCGAGGCCCTGCGCGAAAGCCGCGGCGGGGGCGTGGAGGTCCACTGGATCGTCGGGGCGGACATGCTGGCCGACCTGCCGAACTGGCACAGGGCGGCCGAGGTGGTGGACCTTGCGACGATCATCATCGCGCTTCGCCCGCCGTGGCACGAGCGCATCAAGCAGGCCCTCGGCGACCTGGTGGCCCGGATGGGCCCCGAACTGGCCGGGAAGCTCGCCGGTGGGGTCGTGACCACGCCGCTGATCGATATATCCTCGACCGACATTCGCCGCCGGGTCGCATCGGGACTGCCCATTCGCTACCTGGTGTGCGACGCGGTGGCCGATTTCATTCGGGAAAAGGGTCTATATCGTGGCTGAATAAGGTGTTGCGCGGCGATGTCCGGCCGCAAAGCGGCGTAAACAACTGCATGGCTCGCGAAATGTGGGAAATCCGTCCGGAATTCTGCGTCGATTTGCTTGACATATCGCGCCAACATGTTAGTATTAACTCACTGGTGTTTTTAGTGAGGCTCCTCGGTCAATACTCCCTCCTTTGACCGAGTTTGTTGTAAGCGATGTCAGGCTCCCCTCCCCTGGCGTCGCTTTTTTTTGCGCGGGCCTCACGCAAGCCCGGCCAGGTAGCCCAGCACTTCCGGCGGAACCAGGCCGGAGACGTCGCCGCCCGCCTGGGCGACCTGCCGGACCAGCCGGGAGGAAATGAACGCATATTGCGGGGCCGGGAGCACGAAGACGGTCTCGACTCCGGAGACCTGGTGGTTCGTGTGGGCGATGGCGGTTTCCACGTGGAGGTCGGCGGAGTCGCGTATGCCTCGCAAGAGCACGCCGGCACCGCACTTACGCGCGAAATCCACGGTCAGGCCCGCGTAGCGATCGACGCGGACGTTGGCCAAGTTGCCTACGATCTTGCGTACGATGTCCACTCGCTGGGGGGCCTTGAGTATAGACGACTTCTCGGGGTTCTCTCCGACGCCGACGATCAACTGCTCGTAAAGCCGCGAGCCGCGGCGGATGAGGTCGAGATGGCCCAGAGTAATCGGGTCGAACGTGCCCGGGAATACCGCGATTCG
>JAUWQU010000721.1 GCA_030610965.1 Phycisphaerae bacterium | reverse complement strand
TTCGGCTCCCAGGGATTGCTATCCCTGGGCTTCTGACATCTTCTTCTTCTCTCTCTGCGACCTCTGCGGACTCTGCGATAGAATCCTTCCGGCGGCCCTCACGACCCCACGAATCGTATCGGCAGGGCGTTAGGGACGATTGCCGCGTCGTGGCCCCGGCGGAGGAGTTCCTCGACGGCTCGGCGCTGCGGGGCGTCCACGTCCAGGCTTCGCTCGCTGACGTACGTTCCCAGATTGGCAGGGTCCGCCTCCCAGCAGGCCGCGCCGCTGGCGCACTGGATCGCGAAGTCGCGAGCCTCGTCGCGATGTTCAAGAGCGTAGCGGATCGAGTCCCGCAGGGCCGTCTCGACGCCCAGGCGGACCTCATCGGGCAGGTCGTTGCGAATGGCGAAGCACGTCAGCGGCAGGGGGAGTTGGTCGCTCTGCTTTGCCCAGCCGGCAGCGAGGTCCGCCACGCAGTAAAGCCCGGACTGGCGGCAGACGACCGTGTCGCCGCTGGGCAGCAGCACGCAGTCGGCCAGGCCCATCTTCGCGGCCTGGGCGATCTTGTCGGCCGGCAGGAGCTTGGTGCGAATCCCCGGGCGGTTGATCTGGAGGGCGAGCATGGCGCTGCTGGTGGAATCCGGCACGGCCACGGAGGCGGTGTCCAGGTCGCGGTCGCTCAGCGCCTCGCGGGCGGCGAGCACGGGCCCGTGAGCGGAGGCGAAGCTCACGCCGCAACGAGCCATCACGTACCGCTGGCGCAGATACGGGTAGGCCGCCACGCTGATCATCGTGGCTTCGAGTTCGCCGCGGGTGGCGCGGTCGTTCAGGGCCGGCAGCTTCGCCGAGATCAGTTCGATCTCCAGTGGGCCGGTGTCCACTTTCCCAGCCGCCAGGCCGCAAATAATAAACCCGCCATCCGGGGCAGGGCAGTAACCGAGTCGGATTCGCATGGGGAATATGATAGCATAATCGGGGCAATCCGCCAATCGGTAGACTTTTGTAGTGGAGTTTGTTTTGCGGGCCTTCGTCGGCCAGGTTCTTGTTTGAGGCACGCCGATCCGGCGGATATCGGGATGCGACCATGACTCGATTCAAGTTGTTGGCGTTGGATATTGACGGCACCCTCATCGGCCCGGACGCTCGGGTGAGCGAGGCCAATCGCCGGGCCGTCTCAGCCGCCCGCGCAGCCGGCCTGGCTGTGTGCCTGGCCACGGGGCGAAGCTACCCGGAGAGCCGTAGCGTCTGGGAGCAACTGCACTTGCCGGCCCCGCACGAGCCGATGGTGACGGTCGGCGGGGCGATGGTCTGCCAGAGCGACACCGGGCGGACACTATACCACCGCAGCATTCAGCGCGAGGTGGCGCGGCGGTTCGGCTCGGCCATGAACGACCGCGGCTACGTCGCGATGGCCCTGGTTGATGGCTGGCGGAACGGGACGGATTACTTGATCACCGAGCGAGGCGACCACCATGCCGCCAGCCGGGACTGGTTTTCGAAGATGAACGTTCGCGTCAGGCAAGTGCCGAGTCTGGGCGAGGCCGGGCTTGAAATGGCGATGCTTCGGATTTCGACCGTTGTCGACACCGCCGAGGCTGGGCAGATGGCGGCGGAGCTTTCGCGGCAGTTCGACGGCCAACTCAACGTCCACGCAATTCTCGCGCCGAACTACGGAATTACGATCGTCGAGGCCCACGCCGTCGGCGCCGACAAGATGACGGCCTTGCGGTACATCGGCCAGCCGCTGCTCATCGGGGCCGGTCAGCTGGCGGCCGTCGGAGACGACCTCAATGACCTTTCGATGGTCCGCGGGGCCGGGGTCGGCGCCGCGATGGGCCATTCGCCGAAGGCGCTCCAGGCCGTCGCCGACATCGTCGTGGGCATGGGGGCGGGTGAACCTGGGGCCGGCCTTGCGGAGTTCATTGGGCAGTTAGTCGCGGGGGAGTACGACGGTTTGGCAAGAGCAGATGGTTGAGGTGCGTCGGTGTCAGGGTCGCGGCGATCGGTGGGTCGGGGGTTCTGTTCCCAGGGATTGCTATCCCTGGGCTTCGGGTATAACCACTTGGGACGGGATCGCGAAATTAGAAGCCCGGGGATAGCAATCCCTGGGAGACGATCGGCGGGTCGCAGTCTTCGGATGACAATTCCCGGTCCAAGGGTTACAATCTTTGATACGCGGGTAGCGACCCTTGGCGCGGGCGGCGAGGGCGGTTCAACGGGCAGGCGTATTGGAATGGGCAATTCCACATTGGAAAAGCTGTCTGCGGCGGTCGGGCCGCTGTTCACCAAGGAACTGCTGGTGACGAGCCGGCGGGCTCGCTATTACATTCTGCGTTTTGCCTACACAGCCTTGCTGGGGTTGTCGGTGGCGCTGGTCTGGTTTGCGTTCATCGAGTCGGCCCGGAACTCCTCTGCCAGCTACCGCATCGCCCACATGTCCGCGATGGGCACGGGAATCGTCAGTTGGATCGTCTGCTTCCAGTTCGGCATTGCCCAGTTCGTGTCGATCATTCTGCTAAGCTCGGCCATCAACGAGGAGATATACCACCGGACGCTCGTGCCGATCCTGACCACGCCGATCGGTTACTGGCAGATCGTGCTGGGCAAGTTCCTGGGCAAGCTGCTGCACGTGGGGCTGCTGCTGGCGATCAGCCTGCCTCTGCTGAGCATCGTCCGCGTGCTGGGCGGCGTGCCGTGGGGGTATCTGCTGGCCGGGGTGTGCATCACGATCACGGCGGCCATGTTCACCGGGTCGGTGGCGCTGCTGTTTTCCGCGATCAACCGTCGGTCATACCTGGCCATCCTGGCCTCGCTGGGCATGGTGGCGGCGTTCTATGTCGTCGTCGGGCTGGTGCTGCTGATGGTTTCGGCCATTCTCTCGGCCTTACTCGGCGCCAACGGTTTCT
>JAUWQU010000088.1 GCA_030610965.1 Phycisphaerae bacterium | reverse complement strand
CCTGAAGTCTGAAGCCTTCCCCCTGAAGCCTTCCCCCTGAAGCCTGAAGCCTCAAACGTTATCAATTGATGGTTGTCGAACGTGTTATGATCCGCCAGGAAGAAATGTCGACCACCCTGGGAGAGGCGACGATTCCCCGATTTGACGGAATCGGCTTTGTCCGCAAGCCGCAACCAAGGATTGCCGCACCCAGCGATTGCTATCTCTGGGCTTCGGGGTTTCTCTCCGATCGGGCGCTCTTGGGAAGTCCGCGAGTCTGACTCCCCGTCCATCAGGTAACCACGCGAAGAGCAGATTATCCTGACGCCCAGGGATAGCAATCCCCGGGTATCCACGGCGCAGACGTGGAAAAAACCGCTTTCCGTCCGCCTGGCGCGTCCGAGTCCGCTAGACGGCGGACGTGGCATCCTTCGTCTGTTGCCCCTGGTCCTGAAGGGCTTCCAGCGCGACTGTCAGGCGTTCCAGCTCGCGTTCGAGCTGGCCCAGGGCTTCCGCGGCCTGGGGCCAATCGGCGGATTTGGCGGCGTCCGAGAGCACTTCGGCCGCGGCACAGGTTGGATCGGCGCCGAACAGTGCTGCCGACCCTCGAAGGCGGTGAGTGGCCTTTTGCAGCGAATCGGCCGCGTGGGCGTCCAGGGCGCATCGCATGTCCAGCCGCAAGGCTGGCAGGCCGTCGACGAACAGACTGGCCAATCGAAGGAGCGTCGCCCTGCTGCCGCCGGCGAAGTCGAGTCCCCTGGCCAGGTCGAAGGCGTCCTGCTCGCACGGCGCCTGGCAGGGCGCGTCGCCCGCATGGTCGCAGGCGTCGGGAGGCGTATCGTCGTTTTCGCCGGCTTCGTCCGGGGCCTCGCACTCGGCCTGGGCCTCGGCGACGTGACGGTTGGAGACTTCCTCTATCACCGACAGCAGGTCCTCGGCCTGGACGGGCTTGCTGACGTAGGCGTCCATGCCGGCCTGGAGGCACTTCTCGCGCGCCTCGGCCATCGCATCGGCGGTCATCGCGATGATGGGGATGTGCCTGTCCGTGCCTTCTTCGGCGGCGCGGATGGCCTTGCTGGCGGCTATGCCATCCATCACCGGCATCTGAATGTCCATCAGGACAAGGTCGAAGTTCGCGGAGCCCAGCACTTCCAGGGCCTCCCGGCCGTTGCACGCGCACTGAACCTCGTGGCCCCATCGCTTCAGTAGCACCGTGCCGTGCTCCCGGTTCACCTCGTTGTCGTCGGCCAGAAGGATTCGCAGCCGGCGGAGGTTTTCGCGAAGCCAGTGCCGCGTGATCAGCCGCCTGCCCGCCCGGTTGGCGAAGGCCGCCGTGACGGTTCGCAGCAGGGCCGACGGGTCTATCGGCTTGGGAAGGTACGCGCGTATGCCCAGTTCGCGGCAGCGGTCGCTATCGCCTCGCATGCCGACGGCGCACATCATAAGCACGATCTCGTTGTGGCCAGGCACCTCGCGAATCCGCCGGACCAGCTCGATGCCGTCCATGTCGGTCAGGCACGCGTCGAAGATCATCAGTTGGTAGCACTTGCCGTCCTCGGCGGCCCGGCGAAGCTCATCCAGCGCCGCGTTTGCCGAACGCACGCGAACAGCCTTCATCCGCCACGTCGAAAGCAGGTGCTCCATCCGGACGCCGCTGGACTCGTCGAAGTCCACGACCATCGCGCGCATGCCCGACATGGCCTTCATGGAGGTCGCGCTCTGATGGGCAGACGCCGCGTCCAGAATACCGAGCTTGATGTCGAAAAAGAACCGGCTGCCCTTGCCCAGCTCGCTCTCGACATCGAGCTTGCCGCACATCATCTCCACCAGTTGGGCGGAGATCGCCAGGCCCAGGCCCGTCCCGCCGTACTTGCGGCTGGTGGCGCCGTCGGCCTGCTCGAAGGCGTCGAATACCCAAGCCTGGCGCTCGGCGGAGATGCCGATCCCCGTGTCGACGACCTCGACGGCCAGCCGGACGTCATCGGCCCTCTCCGAGGCGACCTTCACGTCCACCTTCACGGAGCCGGCCTTGGTGAACTTCATCGCGTTGCCGACGAGGTTCGTGACGATCTGCCTCAGCCGGCCGGGATCGCCGATGACCATGCTCGGCATGGCAGGGTCAATATGGAGTGAAAGCTCGATCCCTTCGGCCTCCGCGCGCGGGCCGAACGGCTCGATCGTGTCGCCCAGGCAATCGCGGAAGTTGAACGGCACGCAAGTCAGCTTGAACTTGCCCGCTTCGATCTTGGAGATGTCGAGGATGTCGTTGATGACCGTCAGCAGCGCCTCGGCCGACCGCTTGGCGAGGTCCAGGCACCTGCGCTGCTGGGTGGTCAAATCGGTTTCGAGCACCAGTTCGGTCATGCCCATTATGCCATGCATTGGCGTGCGAATTTCGTGGCTCATTTTCGCCAGGAATTCGCTCTTTGCCCTACTGGCGGCCTCGGCGGCTCGGCGTCGCTGTTCGGCCAGTTCGGTGTGGGCCTTCTCGCTGCGGAACGACAGGTAGCCCGTGGCGAAGTACAGCAATGCCAGCGCCCCTATCAGCGCGTAGATTACCCGCTCGTGCGATTCCAGCGGCACGGATATGCCCGACTTGCTGTGGCCGATGGCCAGGCCGTAACGGCTCTCGCCGAGGATCAGCGGCGCGCAATTGACGATCAGCTCGCCGTCGCTGCTGTCGTGGACCGAGACCTCCATCACCTCGGACAGGCCGCGGCGAACGCACTTGTCGCTCGTCATCGCGGTTACCTCGGCCTCGAGCCTCAGCGAGGCCTCGTCGGCGGCGGCGATCTTCCCGCGGCCGCGGTATATCACTCGCCCGGTCGGGCCGACCACCCAGCACTTGCTGCGCTTGGTGATTTCCGACCCCGAGAGGCATTGTGTCAGCAGGTGCCGCAGGTTTACCTCGCAGCCCACCACGCCCTCGAACCTGCCGCCCGAGCGGATCGGCACAAGGACTTGAATCACGCTGCCGTCGGCGTTACGGCCATACCATGCCTCGTCAAGCCCGTCGGACTTGCCGTTGAAGATCATCTCCATCGCCGGCCAGTTTGCCTGGTCAGGCCGGCGATCCGGCGGCGAGCAGTAGAGAACCGCGGCGTTGGCGTCGGCGACGAACACCGTTCGCGAGATGTCCTTGTAGGTCCCGTAGCTGGCCTCGACCACCTGCTGGGTTCGCGGGGCGAGCGAACGCGTTTCCGGGTACGCGCTGGCCAGCCGGATGTTCTTGACCAACTCGAACAAAGCGCGCTGAATCGAGTCGCAGGTTGTGTTGACGGCCTGGGATTGGTAGCGCTGGAAGTTGTTGATCATGTCCCGCTCGAACTTGCCGTGATGCCACCTCAGCAGCAGCGCGAACCCTCCGGCGGCCAGGGCGGCAAGCAGCACCGGCCGAAGCGTGCGCAGGCCGGTTCGGCTGATCTTCCAGGCGCGGCTTTTCGAGAAGGCCAAGCCCCCTCCGAGTTTCAGGCGACGTAGCATGGGTACGGACACTCCCACTCGGCACCTACTACCCTTGCTGAGTATCGGCACGAGCGGGCCGCGGCATTATTTGCGACTGACCTATTTGGCTGCCGAGCCTGTCCGACAATTCAAAATAATCGGGCGCCATGGTGCTCGCAGCGCGGCAACCGCGTCGATCATCGACCGTGCTGCAATTCGTCTTTCGGCAGGGGCGCAGGGGATACGGATGTTCATAGCAATGATGAACGCAGTTGAACTCAGATAGCACAGAGGCTTTATGGCCCTGTCGGGGATGCCCGTGCCACGGCGCGGAGAGTTTCATACACGCCTCAGGGCGTTGCCTTGCCTGATGTGAGGGCGTTGGCGTCTTCGGAGGAGATTTCCACGCGGTTTCTGCCGGCGTTCTTGGCTCGATAGAGCGCCTCGTCGGCATGGCGGATGAGGGTTTCGGGCGAGTCGGCGTTGTCCGCATCGGCGACGCCGAAGCTGACGGTGACGGCGACCGTATCGGACCCGGCGTCGAGTTGCACGGCCTCGACAGCCAGGCGGCATCGTTCGGCCAGCATCGCGGCCGCGTCGGCCTGCGCGCCGGGGACGACGATGGCGAACTCTTCCCCGCCGTAGCGTGCCGGCAGATCGCTCTGTCGGCACTGGGCGGCGATGGCGCCGGCGACGGCCTGGAGCGCGCGATCGCCAAAGGTGTGGCCATGGGTGTCGTTGATGCGTTTGAAGTGGTCGACGTCGCTCATGATGAACGAGAGTTTCCCGCCGTGCCGCTGGAGGCGCGCCCATTCCTCCGCCAGCCGCTCCATCAAGCCACGTCTGTTGGCCAGGCCCGTCAGCGGGTCGATCTTGGCGTACTCTATCAGCAGGTCCTGCATGTGCTTTGTCCGCAGGGCGGCGTTGACGCGGGCGCGAAGCTCGAAGGCGTCGAAAGGCTTGGTCACGTAGTCCACCGCGCCGATGTTGAGGCCCTTGACCTTGTCCTCGGCCCCGCCGGAACCCGACAGGAAAATGATCGGTATCATGCAAAGCTCGATGTCGGCCTTGAGGGCCTGGCAGACCTCGAAACCCGACATGTCGGGCATGTCAACGTCCAGCAGTATGAGGTCCGGCCTCTCCCGCCGGGCCGCGGCCAGCCCGGCCTTGCCGCCCTCGGCACAGACCAACTCCAGCCCCTCCTTGCCCAGCCGGGCCTTGGCCAGAGCCAACGCATCGGGGCTGTCGTCCACAATCAGTACCTTCATATCTACTTGCCTTTCACGGCCGCGTGAGAATCCCGTCCGGCAATTGCGGCGCGAATTGTTTCCTGCAATTCCGTTATGGCCAGCCTGGCCGCCTCGACATCGTCGGCCTTGGCGGCCTGCTCAAGCCTGAGGGCCTGGTCGGTCAGCGACGGATAGCCGTACCCGCCGCCGGACCCCTTCAACTGGTGGGCCAGGCGCCGCAGTTCCTCGAAGCAGTTGTTGCCCAGGGCCTCGGACATGGCGGCGATGGCCGCCGGCAGCCTGGCGACGAACGCGTCGATCACTTCCGTCATGTCCGGGTCGGCGGCGAATTGCGATTGGATCGCCTCGTCCGCGGCCTGCTGGGCCGGCTGGCTGGCGGGCGGCGCTTGCTGGGGCTCCGCCTGCGCCGAGCCCATCAGCCGGGCGAGCATGTTCAGCAGCCCCAGTCGGTCCACGGGCTTGGTAGCGTACTCGTCGCACCCGGCGGCCAGGCACTTGGCGCGGTCACTGGCCATGGCGTGGGCGGTCAGCGCGATTATCGGGGCCGCGTAGCCCTTGAGCCTCAGTTGTCGCGTGGCCTCGTAACCGTCCATCTCGGGCATCTGCATGTCCATGAGTATCGCGTCGTAGCAGGCCCCGGCCGACATGGCGGCCATGGCCTTATCGTAGGCCTCGCGACCGTTGGCGGCCAGTTCGACATGCGCCCCGGCCTTGCGAAGGATAGTGGAGATGAGCAACTGGTTGTCCGGCCCGTCCTCGGCCAGGAGGATTCGCCCGCGCAGCCTGACCGACTGGGAAAGGTTCGGGCGTGCGGCATGGCAAGCTCGGGGCGCAACATCTTCAAGCGAGTCCAGCATGCGGGCGTGCTGGGGCAGGGCGGCTTCCAACGTGAAGCTGAAGGTGCTTCCCTCTCCCGGGCGGCTCTTGGCGGTGATATCCCCATCCATCACCTGGGCCAGTTTCTTGCTGATGGCCAGGCCAAGGCCCGTACCGCCGTACTTGCGTGTCATCGAGGAATCCGCCTGCGTGAACGGCTGGAATATCCGCCCGAGCTGCTCGTCCGTCACGCCGACGCCCGTGTCCGTGACGTCGAAGTCTATCCGCGTTCGGCCGGGGGGGGCATCCGTCCGGCAGCGCACCGTTATGGTAACCGAGCCCTTGTCGGTGAACTTCACGGCGTTGGCGGCCAGGTTGACAAGGATCTGCCTGATACGCACCGGATCGCTGAGAATGGTTTCGGGCAGGGGCCAATCGTGGCGGACGTCCAGGGACAGGCCCTTTTCGATGGCCTTGGGGCGCACCAGTGACGCGGCCTCTTCCACCAGTTGCACGGGGCAGCAGGCGATATGCTCGGTCTCCATCTTGCCGGCCTCGATTTTCGACAGGTCGAGGATGCCGTTAATAAGCTCCAGCAGGTGCTCGCCGTTTCGGTGAATGATCTGGATGTTCTCCTGGTTCTGGATCCGGGTGGCGCAGCCCTGGTGCTTTGGGCAAACGTCACAACACTCGAGCGAGTTTTCGACAATTTCCGCGAAACCCAGGATCGCAGTCATGGGCGTGCGTATCTCGTGGCTCATGTTTGCCAGGAAACTGCTCTTGGCTACGCTGGCGTCCTCGGCCTTGCGGCGAGCCCGGACCAGTTCCGTCACGTCAATGACGTTCAGGAGCACCCCGTCATACTCGCGACCGCGATAGATGGGCTGCATCCGCAAGATGACTTCGGCAGGCCCTATGGGCTTCTGGATCACATACGGCTCGCAGTCGGGGCTACGGCGGAAATGGGCTATCCGCCCCAGGATGCCCTCGAGCACCTTGCCCTGGTGAATGTCCTCGATTCGCTTGCCTATGATCTCCTCCCGCGACTTGCCCACGAAACGGCACAGGTAGTCGTTGATCTCCACGATGACATTGTCGGCGTCGGCGAAGACAACGCCCTCCTCCATGCCGGAGATCATGGCCGAAAGCTTGGCGGTTTCCCGTTTGACCGCATCTTCCGCCCGCTTCCGCTCGATGATCTTCCCCAGACGTTCCGCGATGGTGTCAATCAGCAGTTGTTCCTGTTCGAGGAAACCGCGATTCTCGCCCTTTTCCTGTGACAGTTGATGGCAAACGCCGAGCCACCCGATCTTGTCGCCATGAACCCAAATATCCGCCGCCAGGCATGGGGCGTTCTCGTCCCACTGCCCGAGTCCGGCGTCAAACACGCGCCCCTCACAGGAAATCCGCGCCGAAGCGATATCCGGGTACCGCAAGGCCGGCGGGAGCAACTGCGTCGTCTCCTGAAGAACATCGCTCAGCAATGCGTCCGATCTCTGATTGATCCGGCTCAGTCCGTAGAGGCAATCGAGTTCCTTGACCCGTTCGCCCAACTCGCGCAGAAGCTTCTCCTTTTCCTCCTGGCTTCGTCTTTCCTCGGTGACGTCGCGGAAGACAAGCACCGCCCCGACGATGCGACCCGACGCGTCCCGGATGAGCGCAGCGCTGTCGGCGACAGGATGTTCCGTTCCGTCCCTGCCAATCAAGACGGTGTGATTTGCCATTCCGACAATCTCGCCGGTCTGAAATGCTTCTTCCACCGGGTTTGCCACCGGGGCATGCGTCTCCTCATTCACCAAGACGAAGACTTCGGCAAGGGATTTGCCTCTCGCCTTTTCAAGCGTCCAGCCAGTCAGCGACTCGGCAACCGGGTTGAGCAGTGTGACACGGCGTTCCATGTCCGTGGCTATCACCCCATCGCCGATACTGGCCAGTGTAATGCGTAGCTGCTCCTCACTCCTTTGCACCGCATCTTCCGCCCGCTTCCGCGTGGTAATGTCGCGGACCGTGGCCTGGAGCAGCACCTGCCCGGCCAGTTCCACACGGGTCAGCAGAACCGTGGCTGGGAACGCCTCGCCGGTTGCCCGCTTGTGTGTCCAGTCGAAAAAGTGCGAGCCCTCGCGCATGGCCGTGGCGATCATTTCCCTGGCCTTCTCGTCCGAGGGACGACCATCAGGCTGGGTTGGGGGAGACATATTCCCAGGACCCAGAGCGATGAAACTCTCCAAGTCCTTCGCGCCGAACATCTCCAGGGCGGCCGGGTTGCCGGACGTGAACTTCCACGTCGGCGGCGCCAGTGTCATCAGGGCGTCGCGGGAAGACTCGAACAGGGCGCGGTAGCCACGTTCGCCCTCGCGCAACGAGTCCTCGGCTCGCGTATGTTCCGCAACCTGCCGGACAAACGGGCGGAACAGGAGGAAGTACACAACCGGCGCCGTCAGAAGCACCAGCAACGTGGCGTCGAGAAGTGCGCCCGCCAACATCGGCACGCCCGGCAGGCAGGCCATGACGAACATCACCGCGGCCTCCCCGGCGAAAACCGCCGCCGCCGTCCCGACAAGCAGTCGAACGGGTGATGGATACGCCGCGGCCTGGCCTGCTATGCCGGCAACACCGATGGAGGAACCCCGGTGTCGATCCGGAATCGTCGTCTCGTCTTTAGGTTGCATTTGTCGGCTTTCTATGCGGAGACGGGTTGCGGCACCAAGTCCCTTCCGGGCAGGATGAGCTTGTCCGGATTGCCGCGGCACCAGTGGATGGCCGCGGACGCGATCTTCGGGTCGAACTGCGTGCCGGAACATCGCAGCAGCTCGCCGAGCATCCTGTCGACGGAGTAGCCTTGCTTGTACGTGCGGTCCATCAGCATCGCGTCGATGCAGTCGGCGGTCTGTATGATCCGCGACTCAAGCGGCGTCTGCTCGCCGACCAGGCCGTCGGGGTATCCCTTGCCGTCCCACCTCTCGTGGTGGTGGCGGACAAGCTTGGCCTCCTTTGCGAACAGCGTGATGCTGGCCAGGATGTCCGATCCCAAAGCCGAATGCCGGCTGATCTTCTGAAACTCGTCTTCCGTAAGAGCCCCCGGCTTGGTCAGGATGCGGTCCGGCACGCCTATCTTGCCGATGTCGTGCAGCAGCGATGCCACGCGGATGGACTCGACCACAGGCGCGGCCAGGCCCGTCGCTCGGGCGAGATTGACCGCGTAGTGGGTCACCTGCTCGCTGTGCCGGCGAGTGTAGGGATCCTTGGCCTCGACGGCGCGAACCAGCGCGGTGACGCTGTCCAGCGAGGCCTGGCGCGTCTGGAGGCCCAATTCCATCGCATCGACCGCCCGGTCCATCAGAAGCGAGCCGTCGGATTCGCCGTTGACGGCCCTGAAAATCACCTCCGCCAACTCGCCGGGCCTGAAGGGCTTCTCGATGTAGTCGTGCGCGCCCAGCAGCAGGGCCTGGACAAGGTACTGCCGATTGGAATACCCGGTTGTCAGGACCACCTTGCACTGTGGTGCGTGCTTCCTGGCATAGACGAGCAGGTCCAGGCCGTTCGTCCCCGGCATCTGGATGTCCGTGATAAGCACATCCGGCTGCTCGGTGTCGATGATCTCCCTTGCTCGCCCGGCGTCTTCGGCCACGCGGCAGACAAAGCCCCTCTCGGTGAGTTCCTCCCGAATCATCAAACCCACCTGCGGCTCGTCGTCCACAATCAGTATCCTGTTGCGATGGGCGTCCATTGAACTGCTCCTTCGCGGTTAG
>JAUWQU010000667.1 GCA_030610965.1 Phycisphaerae bacterium | reverse complement strand
GTGCGGCTTTGATCTTCGATTCGTTCAGGCCGGACGCGGGCAGGGCCGTCAATACGCCGCCGCAAGGGTGCAGGACGCGGCATAGTTCGGCCGGCGAGTACGTCGCCGATGCGTCGGCGACGATGACGAGGTCGGCGAAGTAGTCCGGGTAGGGCAGCGTTTTGGAGGCGACGTGATGAACCGTTATCCGCGTGCCGTACATCCCTGCCGCGGCGATGGCCTCCCTGGCCGCGGCGACCTTGCGGGCGTCCGGCTCGGCGCAATAGATGCGCAGGTCGGACGCGCCCGCGATGGCCATCGCGAGCTTGCCGTCGCCGACGCCCTGGATCATGCAGAAGCCGGCGGTTACCTTCGTCCGGTCGAGAATCGCGCGGGCTCGCGGGTCCGTTGGCGCCTTGGCCGGTGCGGGGGCGGGCCCGCCCGTTTTCGCCGCGGACGCGGGTGCGGGCGAGAAGCAGATGATCAGGCCGGTGTGCGTGCCGGCAATCAGCCGCCCATCCGCCACGGCCAGTGCGCGGACTTCACCCGCGACCTCGGCCGAGAAGCGAACCTTGCCCGACTGGCGATCGAGGATCGTAACGACGTTCTCGCCGCCGACAACGACACTGCCGCCCGTGACGACCACGCAGAATGCCTTGCCCTCCAAGGGGGCTTCCCATACGGTCTTGATCTTGCCCAATGGGCCGGGGGCCTTTGGTTTTGGCTTGGGCTTGGCGTTTGCCGGGAACGGCGCGACCGGCGCGGCCGGCTTCGGCTCGGGCGGCCCCACAAGCTCGTACGCACCGACCTTGCCGCCGCCGACCGCGTAGATGCTCCTGCCGTCCACAGCCGCCAGCTCGCGCCCCCTCAGACGCAGGGCCCTCTTGGGCTGGCGAATATCCCAGATGGTGATCGAACGGTTCTTGGCCGGCAGATCGATGCCGCCCTTGATCGAAAGGTTGTCGTTGCCGCGGTCCGGCGCGGGGCCGGACAAGACGACGGTTCCGCTGACAATCGCCCAGGAGTTGCCTCCGCCGGGGTGGAGCTTCCCGTCGGCGCGGTCGATTACCCACGCGCTTGCCCGTCCGGCCGGGGCGACGATCGCCTCGCCGTTGGCCGCGAGGTAACCCTGTGGCGCGAAGCGGTCGGTGGATTCTCTCTGCCAGATCACGCGTGCGTCCGCGGCGGCCAGCGCGAGCGTGTGTACTCCCTCGCTGGGCCAGATACCCGCCGTCGCGTAGACGACGCCGTCCTCGACGACAAGTCCGCTTCGCAGCGGCCAGCGCGAGATCATGTTCTCGTTGCCGAGGATCATCTCGTCCGACGGCGCGCAGCGGTGCCGCCACAAGAGCTTGCCGGTCGCCGCGGCGAGGCAGTATATGTGCCCGTCGTCGCTGGCCGCGAAGACCCGCTCGCCCGCGACGGCCGGGGCGAATCGCACCGGGCCGCCCGTTCGGAAATGCCACTTCACCCGCCCGGTCGCCATGTCCAGCGCGTAGACGGTGTCATCGGCCGAGGAGCCGAAGTACGCCGCGCCCGCCGCGACGACCACCTGGAAGGCGTAGTCGAACGGCATGGGGTGGAGTTCCTTGCCGGGCTCGGGCCAGGCCGGGCTCGGCGGGCTCGATGGCGAGTGAACCCATTGCCGGTTCAGAGGGCACTTGAGCTGGTCAGCCGTCGCGCCGCACCGGCCGGAGTCGCGCCCGTAGGCGGGCCAGTCCGAGGCGGAGGCCTGTCTGACAAGGGCGGGTTGGCACAACGTGGCCGCGATGATAACGATCGTCGCTACGGGTATTTTCGCGTGCATAGAAGCAATCCTTCCTCTGCAGCCGAAGTGGCAGTGTGCGTTTGTGAGATTATCTCATAAAACACGCGGAATCCCAAGCGGTGGTGGGGTTATCCGGAGCTCTATAGGCCGGCCGTCATGGGGCCAGGAGGCTTGCGGCGACGATCAGGCCGTTGTAGGTCATGTGGGCGGCGATGGCGGCGACGAGCAGGCCGGTGCGGCGCATGACCCACGCGGCCGCCAGGCCGAGGCAGAATACCGGCGGCATCGAGATCGGCTGGTGGATCGCGGCGAAGACGCCCGCGCTTGCGACGGCGGCCCAGGCCGGTCGGATGAGCCTGCGGAGCGACTGGAACAGCAGGCCGCGGAAGAGGTACTCCTCGAGCACCGGCGCAGCCAGGACCGCGAGCCAGGCGATCCACACCTGCCCGCCTCCCAGCGAGAGTTCCGGGCGTTCAGCCTGCTGTCTGAGTTCCTTCAGCCAGGGGACCTGCTCGACGACCGCGAGATACCCTGCCGCCGCCACCGCTGCCAGCACGCCCAGGCCGGCGCCGCCGGCGATGGCCATTGGCCACGACGACCGCGCGGGCGAGTCGGGGCAGCGCCTCAGGCCCACGGCCGCCAGCAGGCTGGGTATCCGCCGCCGCCAGAATATCAGCAGGCTCATAGGCACCACGGCCAGTCCGGCCGCGACGTACGCGACGGTCAGAATTGCCGCCGGCGCCCAGCCGGATCGATCAAGGCCCAGCACGACGAGTGCCTGGAGGGCGAAGAACGCGAACACAGCCAGCATGGCGTCGCTCAGTGACAGCGCGGGCGGGGGCTGCTGCGTGGGGTCCAGCAGGTACGGCAGGCGCTCGCGGACCTTCTGCCATGTCGCCGCGGCCAGCAGCACGAACAGCATGACCAGCACCATGGACTGCCAGACGCTCGTCGCATAGATGGCCATGACATACGTGGCGCCGACGAGCATGTTTAGGTAGAGCATGGTGGCGCCCACGCGGGGCCTCTCGGCCGCGGCGTCGGTGCCGAGTACGGACAGGCCCGCCGAGATGACGCCGTAGATCGCCACCCCGCCGATGGCCAGAACGGCGCGGAAGACGTTCTCGCCGCTGACATGCCCGTGCCGGCTGGCCAGGAGCGACCAGACCACCGCGGCGAACAGCGCCCCCAGCGCCGCCCATAGCGATATCTTGCGGAACAGCAGTTTCTCCAGGCGGTGGGGCAGCGTGTACAGCAGCCACATCCCCTTGAGTTCGCCGATCAGCAGGCGCGAGCCGCTCATGAGCATCACGTATGCGCCGGTCAGGAACGCCACGGCCGCGGCGTGCTGGCCGTCGCGCGAGGCCGCCTTGGCCAGCCCGGGGTTCAGCAACA